>CBDUWK010000001.1:0-20254 GCA_965370905.1 uncultured bacterium
AACATGCCGCCAGAGGCCTGCCGCGCGCCGCTCCGGCGCACGGCCCAGCGGCGCGCCTTTGCCCCCGCGGGGTACGTTCCCCGCCCGTGCCCTTAAGCGGCCCGACATGTTTTTTGTCGGCGAAAAAGAGCGCCGCCGGCCAGTTACGAGAACCCCATAATGGCGTAATGCATCCGCGCAGGGGCGGCTCCGGCCGCGTCTCCGATCTCGCAGGTGACGATGAATATGTTAACGAAGACGAATATCTTCCCTCCCAGGGCGCGGCTATCTTCGGTGCAGGAATACTGCTGGACATAGAGGGGAATGATGTTTACCAGTCCAAACGCCTCTCACAAGGTGCAGCCATGCTGGGCATCGGAGTTCTGGCCGATATGGATGGGGATGACGAATACCACCTATGGACTTCCGGGCAGGGGGGAGCCTACTTCGGCGTCGGCGTTGCTATTGATAATTCCGGCGACGATAAGTACACGCTCTGGGGAGACGGTCAAGGCTACGGTGGAGTAGGAGGCGTCGGAACCCTGGTAAACCGCACCGGAAATGATCACTACTGGTGCGAGCCATATTCTGAAAATGTCTTTCGCCCCGATTACCATTCTAAGGACGGTAAGTTCAATTACTCTTATTCTCAGGGTTGCGGTGTCGGTCGCCGGGGAGATATCACCGACGGTCATTCCTGGGCTGGAGGTATGGGCACCTTGATCGACTTGCAGGGTAATGACCTATACGAATCAGCCAACTGGTCGCTGGGATGCGGCTACTGGTACGGTATGGGTTTCGTTTGGGACGGTGAGGGTGACGATCGCTACCACAGCGCCAACTGGACGCAGGCTTCCGGAGCTCATTTTGGTATCGGTGCGCTGTTCGATAAAGGCGGCGATGACGAGCACTTCGTCACCGGTCAACAGTCCGCCGGTATCGGTTTCGGCCACGATTTCACCATCGCCTTGCTGCTGAACGAAAGCGGAGATGACCATTATAAGATATACCATGACGGTCTCGGTTACGCCATCAACATGTCTCAGATTTTCTTCTTCGATACTGAGGGCGCAGACCGCTATGAAACTCACGGTGGCCACAACTTCGGACAAAACAATTTCAATCAGTATAATCCCCCCATTATCGGCGCTTTCCAACTCCTCTTCGCCGACCAGATTTGCTTATTCGCGGATATCAAAGGGCAGGATGTCTATATTTCCATCGACCATGAAACCGAAGCAGAAAGTCCCCACCCAGAAATGAGAGACGGCGCTGAGATTTTCTTTCCCACCGCCGCCGAACGTGATTCTCTCGCAAACCAGCGCTACTACGGTTTAGGAAAGGACTTTGAAGATTTCACCTATCCTGAAATCGAACATTTTCGTGATAAGATGAAGACACGTTTCGAAAAATTCAGGTAAAAATACCCGAATCATTAGATGAGGGGTTGCTATGGTTCGAGAAAGTTTATATATTCTTATTATGTCTGTTCTGCTTATCGGCTGTGGAAGCAATAATAATCCTGAACCCGCACCAAAAGGGGAGGAAATCATGGAAATTAACCTCACCAGCACTGCCTTTGAGGACGGTGGTATAATTCCACCAAAATACACCGCTGATGGCGAAAATGTATCGCCGCCTCTTGTCTGGACAAACGCTCCCGACGGCACAAAAAGCTTTGCCCTGATTTGCGACGACCCCGACGCCCCCGTCGGCGACTGGGTGCATTGGGTGATTTACGATTTACCATCTGATGTAACTTTATTGCCGGAAAATGTGCCTTCTGATCAGAGCCTCGAGGGAGGAGCCGTCCATGGTCTCAACGATTTTGGTAGATACGGCTACGGAGGCCCCGCACCCCCCAGTGGAACTCACCGCTATTTTTTCAAGCTCTATGCGCTGGATACTGTGCTTAATCGCAATCCGGGATTAAGGAAAAATGAGCTTTTAAAAACGATGGAAGGACACATCCTCGCTAAAGGACAATTAATGGGAAGGTATAGCCGGCGGTAAGAATGTAGGGGCACAGCATGCTGTGCCCCTACCAAACACCTGGTATACTCCCTGCACCCACCATATCCCCTTCGACGGATCGGATTTGGCTTCGGGAGTGTATGTATATCAATTGATGGCAGGAAATTGCACTGCATCTTAGAAGATGGTGATGATGAAATAACTAAAAATCAGAAAGTTCTCTTATGGACAACTCCCCATCCCCTGACAACTCACCAGCGTTAGCCACCATCCCACTGCTGCTCCTGGCCCTCGCCCACATGCTTGTTCACGTCCTCACCAACGGTAATTACGGTATGTTCCGCGACGAATTCTACTATATCGCCTGTTCGGATCACCTTTCCTGGGGGTATGTAGATCACCCGCCGCTCTCCATCTTTCTGTTGAAGATCAGCAGATTGATTTTCGGTGATTCCGTGCAAGCCATCCGCCTCCTCGCCACGCTCTCCGGCGGCATTCTGGTCTTCATGACCGGTGTTTTAGCCCGGGAAATGGGCGGAAAACGTTATGCTCAAATCCTCGCCAGCACTTGCATGCTGATCTCAGTACAACACCTTGGACTCACCGGTTTCTATTCAATGAATATCTTCGATTTGATATTCTGGATCGTTGGTTTCTACTTAATCATAAAACTTATAAAAACCGGAAACGAGAAGCTCTGGATGCTTATCGGGTTGGTCATAGGATTGGGTCTGATGAATAAGATAAGTATGATGTTCTTCGGATTTAGTCTGGCCGTAGCGATGCTATTTACACCCCTGCGGAAATACTATCTGAGTAAATATATGTATATTGGGGGTATTATTGCCTTCCTGATATTCCTTCCGCACCTCATCTGGCAAGTTGCTAATGAATGGCCTACTGTGGAATTCATTGCCAACGCCAAACAGTACAAAATCAGTCATATGACCCAGTTCCAGTTTTTCCTGGAACAAGTTATGACCAATCATCCCTTCAACTTCCCAATTTGGGTGGCCGGGTTGGGATTTCTGCTCTTCTCAAAAACACTCAAGCCCTACCGGATTCTCGGACTTTTGTTCATTATCACCTATATCGTTCTCGCTGCTCAGCAGAGCAAACCCTACTATCTCGCCCCGGCTTTCCCTGTGATTCTTGCCGCAGGGGGAGTAGTCATCGACCAGATTATCCAGCGAATTGGTTGGAATAGGATTCGAAATGCACTGATAGTAGTCCTGATCTTAGGAGGAGCTGTACTCGCGCCTGTCGCCGTACCGCTTCTTTCTGTAGAGTCTTTAATTAAATACCAGCAAGAGTTGCACTTTGAAGCCGACACCGGGGAGGTTTACGATTCCGGTCTGCTGCCGCAGTATTTCGCCGACCGCTTTGGCTGGGAGGGTATGACCAAGACGGTGGCGGTGGTCTATAACGATTTAACATCAGAAGAGAAAGCCGCATGTGTTATCATAACTTCCAATTACGGCGAAGCCGGCGCTATCTCCTACTATGGCAAGCAATACGATCTGCCCCTGGTTATCAGCGGACACAACAGCTACCACCTCTGGGGGCACGGCGAAAACCCTCCTGAAGTTGTAATAACCGTGGGCTTTTCTGTGGAGCACCTGACCGGCTTGTTCGAGAACCTGCACTCTGCCGCTAACATCGTCTCCAAGTATTCCATGCCCTTCGAGAGCAACATGGTAATTTACGTCTGCCGGGGCTTGAAGTTGGATATCGAAACAACTTTGAAAGAGGTGAAGAGGTATATCTAAATACCTATATTCAGCGTTGTTAACCCTGAGGATTGCCTCCTTTACAACAAAGTTATTTTATATAAATAATTGCAAATATGTGATCTTCGTCGTATCTTTTACAAGATTTTTCCTTTATATTTCACTTGCAAACTAAATCAAACGGAGAATAGCCTATCTGAGGATTGCTTATGACTTTTGCTTCACGTTTTTTCTCCACAGCTCTCTCTCTGTTGTTGCTGCCGATGGTTCTCTTTGCTGTGCCGCTGCATCCCGATACCCAGGCGCAGTTGCACTCTTCCGGGCAGTTAGAGATCGCCAGAGCCGCCTACCTCGAGGCGCACCATCGAGGTATGGATCAGCCCACTTCACGTCCCCTTGACATGAAGGCGATGGGACAGGTGGACCGTCTGGATCTCCAGGTCCTTACTATCCTGGTGGATTTTTCCGATAATCCTGCCAACCAGGCACAATTCCCTGTCGAACACTACCAAGAGATGCTCTACTCCGTGAATACTTTTCCTACTGGAAGCCTTCGGGATTACTACCTCGAAAACTCCTGCGGAGACGTGCATATTGTAGGTGATGTAGCAGGATGGTACCGCATGCCCCAGACCTATGACTATTATGTCGCCAGTAATTACGGTTTCGGTAGCTATCCCCACAATGCCCAAAGATTAACCGAAGACGCAGTCTGGGCGGCAGATCCCGACATAGATTTTTCCGTTTACGATAACGATAACGACGGTTACGTCGATGCCCTGTTCGTAGTACACGCGGGACCGGGCGCAGAACAGACAGGCAACGTCAACGACATCTGGTCGCACGCCTGGGTTACGAATAACGTGCCCTATGTGGATGGTGTACATGTCTATTCATATTCTCAGGAACCCGAAAACGGGCATATAGGTGTTTTCGGCCATGAATTGGGGCACGCCCTTTTCGGTTTGCCTGATCTATATGATTACGGTTACGATTCTCACGGAACCGGCTACTGGTCCATGATGTCCGTCGGCTGTTGGGGTGGCGGAGGTGTAACCCCCGTGCACTTTGACGCCTGGTGTAAGATAAAAGCCGGTTTCTTTGATGCCATCAATGTAACTTCGGACGAAACTAACGTAGAAATTCCGCAGGTTGAAACGACAGGTGTTATATATCGATTGTGGATGGTTGGTGCGATAGGTCCTCAGTATTATTTGGTGGAAAACCGTCAGGAAGTCGGTTTCGACGTTTCCCTGCCCTCCAGCGGTTTAGTGATTTATCACATCGAAGAACAATCCGGTTCGAACAACAATCAGTGGTATCCCGGCTATACCTCCTACGGACACTACCTCGTCGCGGTTGAACAGGCCGATGGTGATTGGGATCTGGAACAGTACAGCAGTTCCGGAGATGCCGGGGATCCCTGGCCGGGATCTTCAGGCGCGACCACATTCGATGCGTTCAGCACACCGGACAGCAAGGATTACAATTTCCAACCCACAGAAGTATCGATCAGCAACATTACCCCTTCTGCAGCATTGATGTACGCTGACTTTCAGGTTGGTCTTCCCACACCCTCTGGGCAGGAGGTCGTTCTAACATACAACTTCGGCTCCCCTGTACCTGCTGGAGGTGGGAACCTCAACTTTGACGTTTACCTGGCGAATAATGAAACTTATTCGGTCAATTTCGACCTCTGGATAGAGATTCCTCCGCAAGTAACACCTCCAAGTGTTCCCAACCGAAATTTAACCTTCCCGGGAGGTTACTCCATAACTCGACCTGATATGAACTGGCCGATTCCTGGAAACTGGCCGGCAGGTACCTATGATATGGTCTGGAATATCGGCGATTTGGCTACTCTTGAAGTCTGGGCGTCGGACAGCTTCCCCTTCACCAAGTCCGCGGTTTACCATGACCGCGGCTTCGCAGGTTGGGAGATTGTCGGTGATCCTTTAGACCAACTCTTCGATGGTACTGACTTTAGCAAATCTGTTATAGTTGGTGAATTCGAATTACTTGGCGCTTATCCTAATCCGTTTAATCCGACCACAGTTATCACTTATCAGCTACAAGATGCAAGGTCGGTAAAACTGTCGGTGTTCGATGTAAATGGCAGGTTGATAACTGAATTGGTGAACGGCTTTAGAAACGCTGGTCAGCATGAGGTTACCTTCGATGCTTCGCGCTTGCCTTCTGGGATTTATTTCTACCGCATACGGGTGGGAGAATACGACGCCAGCGGGAAGATGGTGTTGATGAAGTAAAAGATTCCTACAGGGTACACAGATGATTATTACAGATGCTAATCTTTCCTTTAATTTAATTATAGAACTATCCGAAAGCATTTGAAGACATACAGATTATTATGAGGAGTTATAATGATTAACAGAGGAATAAATTATTTAGGGGCACTTTTTCTACTGGTCTCTATAGGACAGTCAAGTAAATTAAATCCTGTCGATTTAGATTCTACTTACAACGCAGTCATAAACTACCCTAATATAGAAGATACATGGTTAAGAGCAACGGGAGGATATCAGGAACTCAACTATGGCGGACACGAAGGAGCTATGGCAGGTTATCAACCGTCTGCCTTATCAACATACTTGATAAGAATGCTGAACATCAGAGATATTATCGGAGATGATAAAATAATCATATCTTGCAGCCTCTATGTTTATCTCGATAGTGCTGATGGTTTGTCGGGAGATAAATACGTAGGAATTAAACGCGTCTTCAAACCCTGGGTAGCTGGAATTCTTGATGGAGAAGATCCCGAAGAAGGTGAAGGTTGTACTTTCAGCGATTGGAGTGCAGACAGTTTTGAATGGGGACTTCCTGGATGCCATAACGAGGATGACTCGGGGATTGACAATACGAGGGATGGTGAAGGAGCAGATTGCAAAGAAACCCCCGAGAGTATAATACTGGTGAATCAAACCTATGGAGAACCCTGGTTAACACCTGGTTATCGAAGTTTGTCCGTCAGTGCCGGTTTGGCAAATTGTTGGTACGATGAATCTTATCAGAATAATGGGCTGGCTATGAAAACGGTAGATCCGTGGGGGTGGGTCTACCTCACTCAAGTTGACACTCAAGATGAAACAAAGCGTCCCTACTTTGTAATTGAATATCAGAGCAGAAGTCCAGAATTCAAGATTATTATTGACTATCCAAACATAGAAGATACCTGGTTGACCAGTACCGAAGGTTGCAGGGATCTAAATTATGGTGGACATGGGGGTGCTATTGCGGGTCATCAATCGCCTGGGGTACCGCCATATGGCCACAGTTATTTGATTAGGTTGCTTAATCTACCCGAATTTTTAGGACAAGATAAGACCATTACCTCCTGTAGTCTGCATGTGTACCTTTCCAACGCAGATAGTTTGGCGGGTGACAAGATCGTAGGTGTAAAACGTGTCTTTAAACCCTGGGTAGCGGGAATTCTTGACGGGGAAGATCCCGGTGAAGGTGAAGGATGTACTTTCAATGACTGGTCGGCTGATAGTTATGAGTGGGGAATTTTCGGATGCCACAACGAAGATGATGCAGGAGTGGACAATATAGGTGATGGTGAAGGCACTGACTGCAAGGAAACACCCGAAAGCACTGTATTGGTCCTGCAGACTAACGAATATCCATGGCTTGTCCCAGGGTACAGGATCTGGCCCATAAGTCTCGAATTGGTCAATGGCTGGTATGATGGCTTCTATCGGAATAATGGACTGGTAATGAAGACTGTTTCGCCGGGTGGGTGGGTGCATCCCTGGCAGGTGAACTGCTTTTATAATTATATGAGACCTTATTTTGTAATTGAGTACGAGAGCATTGTCCAGGTTACTGTAAATCCCCTGGAACTACCGGTTATTATACCTGAAGAAGGTGGACGGTTCCAATTTAACTTAAGTGTAGAAAACACTTCCTCTGCTCTGCAAACAGTGGATATTTGGGCTACTATTCAGTTGCCTTCTGCGGGTTTAGTAGAGTCGCTATGTGCACTGAATGTTAATTTCGCCGGTCTGGCAACAGTTGAAAGAGAGCGAATTCAATCTGTCCCTGCATGTGCACCTTCAGGTACTTACAGGTACTACGCCTTTGTGGGCGATTATCCTTGGATTATTGACGACTATCATTTCTTCACCTTTACAAAGGAAGGATTTGATCAAGATGCAGAGATTGGCTCCACCTCAGACTGGCTCTGTACCGGGGATAACTTTGAAGCTTCGAAGCATAATCTAGAATCCTCAAACCAGAACAAATTCTCTTTCGGAAATTACCCCAACCCCTTCAATCCCACTACAGCAATCAGCTATCAGTTATCAGAACTCAGCCATGTAAACCTTTCGGTTTACGATATTGCAGGAAGGAAGGTGGCCGAGCTGGTTAACGGCTGGCGGGAGGCGGGATTGCATGAGGTTACCTTCGATGCCTCCAATTTACCATCCGGCATCTACTTCGCTCGCTTGACTGCTGGCAACTATGAACAGACGCAGAAACTGCTGCTACTGAAATAAGTTCCAAGAGCGTCATTCCGGCTTGTCCGGAATCTGACGCTGGAAATAATAACCATTGGGGCGAACCTCGCGTTTGCCCTTTTTTAATCCGCGCTATCCGTTTAATCCGTATCAATCCGTGATTCAGACAAAAACAGAGGGCAGATGTCAGTCGTGTCGTCGAGTCCCCGCACTCGACGAAATGACAACCCTGCCGACCTTTAATTTTTCTCCCAATCTACTCCAACCACAATTTCTCCATAATGCGCTTGATTTCACAACCCCCGTTTGTTAAATTATAAACGCTCACCGCTAAAATGTGCCAACCGGTTACTGTAGTCGTGCAGCTCTGGGATTAATTCCCCCCTGTAAAACTTCATTAAATTAAATATCAGGGAAAACATCCACTATATCCAGCCATTATGGTATCGGCTGGTAAGGATAACTGCCTTTTGACGAGGTTATAAATGCCCATCGTAATTTCAGATCTATCCGTAATAAAGGACTTTGTCCGCAAGGTCGAAGAGATCAGCGGAGAGAATTTCAGCAAGTGCATGCAGTGCGGCGTCTGTTCAGGAACTTGCCCCATGTCAGATCAGATGACTCTAACTCCGCGCAGGCTGGTTCTGTACACCAAATGGGGTCAGGAGGAGGCAGTTACCGGCGCCAACACCGTCTGGCTCTGCGCTTCCTGCCAATCCTGCCTGGTGCGCTGCCCCCGCGGATTGGATCTTCCCAAAGTGATGGAAGCGATCCGCCAGATCACACTTCGCACTAACGAGAACTATCTCGAACCGTTCGAGATTCCCGACGAACTGATCCAAGACCTGCCACCGATAGCCCTGGTGAGTTGTTTTCGCAAACACACCGCTTAATGACGAAGTCATCGCTTCGTGAAGGAATAAGATGAAATTAGCGTATTACCCCGGTTGCACTCTTAAATCCCGGGCTAAAAATTTGGAAGATTCCGCCCTTGAATCCTTGCAACTGCTGGGAGTGGAGACCGAGGAACTGGATCGCTGGAACTGTTGTGGCGCCGTCTTTTCATTGGCTGACGATGATCTGGTTCACATGCTGGCTCCGGTAAGAGACCTGATCCGCGCCAAAGACATGGGATTCGATAAGGTCATGACCCTCTGTTCGATGTGTTACAACACCCTGGCTCGAGCTAACTTGCTGATGAAAGAGGACGAAGTCAAAAGAGATGCGCTCAACACTTTCATGGAGGAGGAGACAGATTACGCCGGTGAAGTCGAAGTTATCCATCTGCTTACTTTTCTGCGGGATGAAATCGGCTGGGATAAGATCCGAGAGTCGGTGAAGGTGCCCTTAGCAGGATTGAAATTAGCGCCTTACTACGGTTGCACCCTCACCCGTCCTGAAGAGGTTACCATAGACAGCGCGGTTACGCCGGTAATTTTCAAGGACTTCGTGGTAGCCATAGGCGCGGAATTCATCGATTTCGATCACGCCGCAGAATGCTGCAGCTCCTACCAGATGATCTCCAATCCGGACACGGCGCTGGAAACGGCTTCGAAAGTCATTACCTCCGCTGAGAGTCAGGGCGCTGAAGGTCTGATCATGAGTTGCCCTCTATGCGAATATAATCTGGGTAGACGCCAGAAGGACGTCATCGAAAAGCATGATGAACTAAAGCCGCTGCCGACTTATTACTTCACGCAACTATTAGCCATCGCGCTGGGGCTGGATCCTTCCATCTGCCGCTTCGAATTGAACTCGACAGCATCGCTGGAACTTCTCGAAAACAAAGGTATAATCGAAAAAGTGACAGCTTAATTTCCGTAAAATAAATTACTTGTATACTTGTTCACTTGTATACGCCTAACACTCGAGGTATAAATGTGCGCTCAAGTTAAAGAAGATACGCCGGTACAGGTTGAAGCGAAACTGATTCCCGTCTATATAATGGGGAAGAAGTACGAGGTGCCGGAATCTTTGACTATTATGAAAGCTATGGAATACGCCGGGTACAAATTCGTGCGCGGCGCGGGATGTCGGGGTGGTGTGTGTGGAGCCTGTGGTACGGTTTACCGCATACCGGGAGATTACCATATTCGCGTAGGATTAGCCTGCCAGACCGTAGTTGTTCCTGAGATGTACCTGACACAGATTCCTTTCTTTCCTGCCAACCGGGCAGTTTTCAATTGGGGCGATCTTAAAGGTGAAGCCGAAGAGGTTTACCAGGCCTATCCGGAGCTCTTCCGCTGTCTGGCTTGTAACGCCTGCACCAAGGTGTGCCCTATGGACGTCCAGGTGATGGATTATATCGCTGCCATCAAACGCGGCGACCTGGATAAAGCGGCTGAGCTCTCCTTCGACTGCATCCAATGTGGTCTCTGTGCGACGCGCTGTATGGCGGAGATGGCTCAGTATCACATCGCCCAGATGGTGCGGCGCATCCGTGGAAAGTTTATCGCCCTGCCATCCGAACACTGCGATAAGCAGGGAGAAGCCATAGGGTCAGGATATTACGACGGATTTCTGGGAGAGCTTATGGATCTCGGCACTCTGGATCCTTTCCAACAGGATAAGGTAACAGACAAAATCAAAAAACTCAAGGAACTATACCAGCAGCGCCAGGTGGAACCGGACCTGTCCGAAAACGATTGGACCCCGGATAACGATTACGCCCTGTTGAAATAGCCTTTAAAGATGATTAAATCCCCCAAAGAGGTATAAAATGGGATATCCCGATAGTTTAAAGCAATTGATCAAGAAGGTCGAAGCCACAAGACCTGAAAGAATAGAGAGGAAAAAGGCTGGGGAGGAGTTTCCCGCCCTGAGTCTCGAGGACAGAGGAAAAGTTCTGAAGGCATTCCACCCCGACGTCAAGGAAGAGGGGCGGCGTGAACTGCAGGCTGGACCTAATAAAGGCTACCGCATAGCACACGAATACGCAGACTGCCTGGAAGCAAAAAGCCGCGTCAAGCCAGACGAAGTCGATCTACCCAAGGTGGATTACGAAACGGACGTGTTGGTAATCGGAGGTGGTGGTGCGGGAACGGCGGCCGCCCTGTTAGCTCAAGAAAAAGGAGCGAAAGTCATCATTGCTACCAAACTGCGACATGGTGATGCTAATACTATGATGGCTGAAGGTGGCATTCAGGCTGCTACCAAGGGCTGGAAGGATTCACCTTATTACCATTATCTTGACGTTCTGGGCGGCGGTCATTTTACCAACAAACCAGAACTGGTGAAGACTTTGGTCAACCAAGCGCCGGACGTTATCCATTGGTTGTTAGAGATGGGGTGCAATTTCAGTAAGCACGAAGATGGCACCTTGAAAACTCTGCACGGTGGTGGTACTTCCCGCAAGCGCATGCACTACGCTGCGGACATTACCGGTGCAGAGATGATGCGAACCATACGCGACGAAGCGCGCAATCGCGCTGATGACATCACCATGATCGAATTTTCTCCGGCAGTCGAATTGATCTTAAACGATAAGGGGCACTGCGCCGGAGCCGTTCTCTACAATATGGAGACGGCTGAATACTACGTTGTCAGAGCGAAAGCTGTGGTAATGGCAACCGGTGGCAGCGGGCGTCTGCACGTGCAGAATTTTATGACCACCAATCATTACGGTGCCACCTTCGACGGTGTCGTGATTGCCTACCGCGCAGGCGTGCCCATCTGTTTTCTGCATACCATCCAATATCACCCCACAGGTGTGATTTTCCCGGAACAGGCCGAGGGAATCCTGATAACGGAAAAATTCCGCGGCGCGGGAGCTAACCTGGTAAACGTAGAGGGTAATCAGTTTGTGTATGAACGCGAACCGCGTGACATCGAAGCCGCATGTATAATTCGCGAATGTGTTGAAGCCGGCAAAGGCGTTCCCACACCGTCGGGGAAATTCGGGGTTTGGTTGGACAGCCCCATGCTTGAAGTCATGTTCGGCGCAGGCTACGTCAAGAAAGAGTTTCCCGGCAAACATATCCTCTATAGCCGCTTTGACATTGATATCGGCAAAGAGCCCATGCTTATTTATCCTACCTTGCACTACCAGAACGGGGGCTTGGAATTTACTGCAGACGGAGCCACCTGCTTGCCCGGCTTATATTTAGGCGGCGAAGTAGGAGGTGGAACGCATGGTGAGAACCGCCTTATGGGCAATTCGCTCCTGGATATCATGGTCTATGGTCGTATCGCAGGAGAAAATGCTGCAGAGTACGCCCTGAATGGCGCACAGGATGGTGAGCTAAATCTGGATCACGTTCGCAAATACCATAAAGAGATGGAAGATGCCGGCGTCGAAACCGACCGCATCTCTCCTATGCTCCTGCCGGACTACACCCTGGAACACGTAAAAGCTAAGCAGTTGACGGCCAAATATGAGGGTAGTTTGAGGTAATAAGCGGCATAAGGAACAAAATTCAGGAATCGACTCTTTAATGGAAGAATTCTAGCACTCCTCTTTTTCAACACTCCAGAGCAACTTCTTTTTGCACAGGAAATTGATCAATGACTATTGCGTTGAGGAGATCCGGAACATACTAATACAAGGCGGCAAAGACCGCCTTGTTTGTTTTGAAAGGTACCGACAATCACCTGTTATACCGGTTTGCAGAAGTAATTTCCAAATGGCAAGGCTTGTCACTCCGGCTTGTCCGGAGTCTAACAAGCCGTCAGATTCCCGACGCATCCCGATAGACCGGGATTTGCGTGAATGACGGCGAACCTGCTTTTAAATTCCCAAACATCGGAAATTACTTTTGCACACTATTATAATACCCAACTCCCGTGATAATTTCGCCTAATCGTATAAAATATGATTCATTCCACAATATATCTTTCTGGGCAGATGGCATTATTAAAGGAGTCGCTTAAATGAGAGGATTCGAGAAGGTCATATCGTTCGCGCTCACAATGGTTATTTTAATAATTACCATAACAGCATGCAGTGAAAAAATCCAATACCCTGAGACTAAGAAGATCCCGGTGATCGATACCTATCACGGTACGCAGATTACTGACAACTATCGTTGGCTGGAAGACGCGGATGATCCCGAGGTAGTTGCCTGGATTGAAGCACAAGAGCGGCTCTCCCACACCATCATCGATCCATTACCTCAGAAGCAGTGGCTGTTAAAGCGTTTGAATGAACTGGAACGTTACGATAAAGTAGATGTTCCGGAACAGGTTTATGATGGCGAGAGAATTTTCGTAAGAACGAAGACCAAGGATCAGGACAAATGGGTCTACAACACGCAGATAAACAAAACTGCCGAACGTGAGGTATTGATAGACCCCAACGAATGGGATCCCACACAGACTCTCCACGCCGCTTTACCTTCGCGCGATGGAAAACTCTTGGCATACGGTGTAGCCCACGGTGGGGATGAGAATCCGATTTATCGCGTGATGAACGTTGAAACTGGTGAAATTCTACCAGACACGCTTCGGGGTTGGAAACAGTGGGTTACCGGCTGGCTTCCTGACCATTCCGGTTTCTACTATTCCGCGAAACCTCTAAGCGGCGCTGTACCCGAAGGAGAAGAATTTTACTGGCCGGCTGCTTATTTGCACAAATTGGGGACTCCAGCCTCTGAAGATGAAAAGGTTTTCTGGCACGATGAGGTCAAGGAATATTGGCACCATGTTTATGTAAACGAAGACGGTAAGTATGCTATCTTCAACCGCAGCCTGTTCAACCAGGATGAAGTCTTTTTCAAGCCGGCCGGTTCGGATAAGCCCTTGATTCCCATTGCCACAGGATTTGATGCGCAATATTCGGTTGATATTACCGAAGACAGGATTCTCATCAGAACGGATGCGGACGCACCGCTTTATAAGCTATTTGTGACAGACGTAAAGAAACCCCAGCGAGAATACTGGAAGGAACTCATCCCGGAACATGAACAAGATCGCTTAGATGCGTTCTATGCCATTGGTGGACGTCTCTACATCCTCTATCAGCACAACTCCTATTCCGAAGTTAAAATCTACACTCTGGAGGGGCAGTACCTTCGCGATATTCAATTCCCCACCTTTGGAAGCGCTAAAATATCCGGGATATGGACCCAGCCGGAAGTATGGATAGAATTCGAAAGCTTCACCTATCCGGCAACGATATTCAGGTACGATTTTACCTCAGACAGCCTGATTCAGTATTTCCAGCCAGACCTTGAAATCCAGGCAGATAAATTTGATACCAGACAGGTCTGGTATGAATCCAAAGATGGCACGGCAATTTCCATGTTCATCGTGCACCCCCATAACCTGATTGAAAATGCGCCAATCCCCACCCTTCTTTATGGTTACGGCGGTTTCAATATATCTATAAATCCAACTTTCAGGTCTTACAGAGTGGCCTGGCTCGAAGCCGGTGGAACGTTAGCCCTGCCCAACTTGCGCGGCGGTGGAGAATACGGGGTCCAATGGCATGAAGCAGGCATGCGAGAGAAAAAACAAAACGTTTTTGACGATTTCATTGCAGCAGCAGAATGGCTGATTGAAAACGATTACACAAATTCTGCAAGACTGGCCCTCTATGGCGGCAGCAACGGCGGTCTGCTGGTGGGAGCATTCGCAGTTCAGAGACCTGAGCTCTGTAAAGCCATATACTGTGCGGTACCACTCCTGGATATGGTAAATTACCACAGCTTCGGACTGGCTAACATCTGGTCGGAAGAGTACGGCAGTTCCGAAGATCCCGAACAGTTTAAATACATTTACGCCTATTCACCTTATCACCACGTTAGCGATGGAACTAAATACCCCGCAATGCTAATAACTGGTAGCGTGAATGATGCCCGCGTAGATCCTTTACATGCCCGCAAGATGGTAGCTCGTTTACAGGAGGCAGATCCTGATGGTAATCCGACTCTCCTCCTGGAAAGAAAAGCATCCGGCCATGGCGGTGGAACGACAGTCTCCGCCCGGATATTGCAGGATGCAGAAGAATTTTCCTTCCTCATGAATCAGGTTGGACTGAAAGCTCCTGGAAATTGAAACGAGTCAGGCAATACCGGTAGAATCTAACTGGAATTATAGTGAATATGAAGGAAGCCCAACCGAGGATATAATGGAACCACGAACCTGGACACATAAGCACGATCTTCTCTATATGTACCTCTGCCTGGGGTATCTTTCAGGAAATAAACTCCAGGAAGAAAATTTCAGAGAGATATTTACCAGGTTCGAGAAATGGCTGCCAGATATAACTCCCGGTGAATCACTGCAGATTAAGGATGAAGTCATTAATAAATATGAGGGACTTAGTGACTTTCAAGGACGCTATGACCAATACCTTCAGTCGGCCTTTAGCCTTAAAGCTTTTTTGAAAGGAGAAGGAACCAAACTTATCAGCATAATGATTGATCTGATCGCAATTGCAGATGTTGATCAGAAAGCGGCAAGAGAAGAAACTGCACTTATCATGGCTGCCATAAAAGCGTGGTGGTTGGACCTCGATCCCAGAAAAGATGCCGTTTCCGATGTGTTAAACGGGAGTACTAAAATCGATCCAAGCCTCAGCAATAAAGCCACCAGCATTAAGGGTTGGAATAGTGCTCACGATCTGCTCTATATGTTTGTCTGCATGGGACATCTACCCGACCATCAATTCTCCAATGGTGAGGTAATGGCGATCATGAATATCTGGAAGAGACGGTATCCTTCCATGAAATCGGAGGAATTCCAAAATATCCGCTCATCCGTAATGGAGAGGTACAATCAATTCGATAGCGATGATGAACGCTACCACCAATTTCTGATATCAGCATCCGCACTGAAGACGAGTGGTTTAGGGAAGAATAAAAACCTGGTAGCGATCCTTAAAGATCTGCTCACCCTCGCCAGGGCGGATCGGCATATCTTGGAAAACGAAGTGACCATGATAGAAGGAGTCGCAAAAATCTGGGATCTGAAAGTTGAACTGGTGGCTGAACATGGAAAAAATACACGCCTTATCGTCTTGTAAACATGATGTTATAGGTTCCAGCGATGCTATTTTCATACCCAATATTATGCTTCTTGCTGAACGGATATTCATCTGAGATTACTGCAGAATATCGTTTTAGGCTCGTTTGTTAGATTAAACTTGCATTGGTTAACTGTATTTCGTATATTGGCAAAAATATACAAATAAAATTGATAAACCAAGGAACCGATATGTCATTATCCCCCGAAATTAAATCCTTCCTGCAGGATGAAGCTTTAGAACGTTTCCTGCGTTATGTGAAGGTTTATACTACTTCCGATGAATCCCAGGCAGGACAAAAAACGCCATCTTCCGAAAGACAGTTTGATCTGCAGCGCATTCTTGAGAAGGAACTGCAAGAACTGGGACTTCAGGATATAGAACTCGACGAGCACTGCTACCTTTATGCGACTCTGCCAGCAAGTCCAGGTACCAACGGCACGCCCATCGGTCTGGTTGCACACGTGGATACGTCAGGTGCCGTCTCCGGCGAAAACGTCAAGCCGTTTCTCCGCGAAAATTACAATGGTGAACCCCTGACTTTTCCGGATGACCCCGAACTAAAAGTTACCCTGGAAGATGCCCCCGAACTGAAGCAGTTCATCGGCGATACCATAATATCTGCTTCCGGGAAAACGCTTTTAAGCGCGGATGATAAGGCCGGTATAGCTGAAATCATGGCTGCGGTGGCTGCGTTCCAGAAATTTCCGGAATTGAAGCATTGCGAAATCCGAGTCTGCTTCACACCTGATGAAGAGATTGGTATGGGAACAGCCAAAATCACCAAAGAGAAACTGCCGACCTACTGTTACACCTTAGATGGCGGCGAACCGGGCGAACTTGAGGCGGAATGCTTCGATGCCTGGGGTGCAGAAATCAAGTTCCAGGGTATCAGTGTTCACCCAGGCTTCGCCAAGAATAAGATGATCAATGCCGCCAGCACAGCCGCTCGCTTCCTGGCTGCTATGCCGGACTACGAAACTCCCGAACACACTGAACTTCGCGAGGGTTTCTTCCATGTCACCAGCATTTCCGGCAGCGAAGAAGAAGCCACAGTCAAGATGATCGTGCGCGACTTCGAAGAACCGAAGAACCAGAAGCGCATGGATTATCTTACAAAACTGGGCGAATACTTCGAAGTACGCTACCCCGGCCTGAAGCTTACCATCGATTTCAAGCATCAGTACCAGAACATGTGGGTAGTGATGGAGAAACACCCCGAATCGGTTGAATTAGCTAAAAAAGCTATGGAGATGGCCGGTGTGGAAGTGGAACAGAAGGCTATCCGCGGTGGCACCGATGGTTCTAAATTGTCCCTGATGGGACATCCCACGCCTAACCTCTTCGCGGGAGGTATGCTCTTCCACTCCCGCAAGGAATGGATCGCCAAATCCAGCTTGCAAAAGGCCGCAGAAACCGCGGTGCATCTGGCCGCTCTCTGGGCTGAGAAAAAGGTGTGATCGAACCTTAAAAACCATGAATGAATAAAAGGGCGATCTACTGGGTCGCCCTTTTTAGCCTTGCACTCCACAATTACAAAAGCCCGGCTTCCCGGGCAATCGCGTGCTGTTATTTTATTGTCATTCCGGACTTGATCCGGAATCCAGAAATGTAGGGCAGGGGTGCTTCCCCTGCCTTTATTGTGTTGCTGTCCCCCGCAGGTGGCAGTCATACTATTTATTTGTCATCCCTGCGGACGCAGGGATCCAGAGAAGCCCCATTTATAGGGGTTTATCCGCTGCACAGCGGATTGTTCTATCTGTAGACCGATGCTTCAGCGCCGGGCACCAACAATCCACAGCAGAGCTATGGAGCACCTGACAATCCCCAAAGTGCAGCCCCCCTTTGGGGTGATATCAACATAAACCGGATTCATTGCTTTGAACCCGGTCTTTATTATAGGAGGAATCTCTGAAATACTACAGAAAATGTTTGTAATGTCTATTTAGCGCCATATTCCTTTAACAACTCTACGATTTTGGTATATCCACATTCCGTTGCAACACTCAACGGCGTGCTATCCAATGCTCCCACATCTACATCGGCATTTGCTCCCAGCAACAGCTTGACAATCTCTGTATAACCAAACGAAGCAGCCCTTAACAGCGGAGAGACGCCATCCTCACCGGCAGTATTTACGTCAGCATTTGCTTCCAGCAGTAGCCTCACAACTTCTGTATCACCATACTGAGAAGCCATGAACAGCGGAGTGATGCCATTTGAGCTGGCAGCATATACGTCGGCGTTGGCCGCCAGTAGCAGCTTGACAACCTCTATATGACCCTGCATTGATGCCATGAACAGTGGTGTGACGCCATCTGAGCTGGCAGCATCTACGTCGGCCTTGGCTCCCAGAAGTAGTTTGACTATCTCTGTATGACCCACCTCAGAAGCTACTAACAGCGGTGTGAAGCCGGATTTATTTTTTATATTTACATCAGCACCCTGGTCCAACAAATTGCTGATTTCTGTTATATCATCAGTGGCCAAATCCTCTGTAAGAATTGCCAACTTTGCTGATGCGCTATCTTCCTGGCTTTGAGCAGGTAAAGCACCACAGGAAAGACAAACGATTATGGAAATAAGATAACAATAATTCTTTAAGATATGATTCTTGTTTTTCTGGGACATTTTTTCTTCCCTTAAAGATGTGTATTTTAAATTCTTATATAATCTGCACCACTGTAATTACCCCCAAATATACCTCTGAGCATCAATATATTACCAGGTCGCTTTTTATACAACAGCTAAAAGGAGATTTCTCGGAGAATGGATTTGTCTTGGCAGTCACGGATCATTCCGTGACTGCTTTTTTTCTGCGTATGTTCCCCCACAGTCGAGATGTCCCCTGAAATCGCGTCATTGCGGGGGTGGCCGGGACAGCTCGATGTCCCGGTCAATATGTGCTGTTTTCTTTTGTCATTCCTGCTTGTCCCTTCGGGGCGGACGCAGGTCCGAAGGACTCCTATAGAGAATCCAGAGAAGTAGGGCAGGTCTGCTTCCCCTGCCTTTTTTATTTGGTTAGCTCAGACCTATCCAATGCAACACTGAAAGGGAAACCCACAGCAGAACTGTGGGGCACCCTGGCTTCACATAGTTATTTCAACAGCAGTCAAGGTATGTCCTGTCACTTGTGTACCTGCTGCAATTACTCCATCTTTGCCTTTAAGGAGTAGAGCAAGGATGCAACATAGGATAGCAAGGACTAACACTGTAGTTAGTTGACTATCACCGGTTTTTGAGAGGCTGCTACCACTTATTGGAATCATTGTTCCATCAATTGCCATGACAGAATTTATCTGTAGAGTAATTTCACCAGCTTGACCAACAGCGGCTCCCTTTCTGGCACTGATCACCATTACATCACATATGGCGCCAGCCCGAATTACAACTTCTCCTCCTACGAACACATCACCTACCACCGTAGCGGGTACTTTAGCCCCAGCTGTGGTGGTCTTGGAACTTACTTCTTGATCAATTCTTATGATAACGGGTGTGCCAGCTGGGATCGTCTTTTTCATTGCTTGTGCCAGCACAATCTCATTTCCCACTGAGAATAGTAGGACATTTACTAAGACTATCAAACACAATCCCTTGAAAAATCGTGAATTACAGTAATGCATTGTACACCTCGGTGTTAGGTTAGAATTTTATCTTTTTTAAATATGAACTTTTCTTAAATTCGTTGAGACGTCTGCAAGCATTATAGGAGCCATAAATACTCCCAATATACCACCCGACCGTCAAGAATCCTGTGAGATACCCTAAGCCATCTACTTTGTTATCAAAGCTTGTAAAAGTAGCCCAAGAGGTGAGACTGAGAACGATTAAAGAGGAGATGGCGGTCTTATGATGACCTCCATAAAAGTATCCCAAACCAGGGAAAATTGCCAATGAGGCTCCTAAAAGTGGTTTCTTAAATTTTTCATCTCTTGCTTGTTCTGTAAAAGAAATATATTGTGAGCAAAGAGGAAACAGAGCATTATCCCTCGGGATAGTTTCCCAGAAAACTTGTGCTTCTGGAAGTTGCCATTGAAAGGCCTTGTTGCATCCTTTAAGAAAGAGAGCTCTGTTATAAAGCGGTTTATCATCCTGTGGAATATCATCTAAGAGAATAAAAGCTGCTT
>CBDUWK010000002.1:0-19351 GCA_965370905.1 uncultured bacterium
AAGCTTCTCCTGCTGCACATCCTTCAAGTTTGCAGTCTGTATGGATTCGTTTTCAAGATTATCCGTTCCGAAGAGAGAATCCCATAGAATTTCCAGATAGTGAACTATGCGGATATTCAGAGCTCTCTCTGCTGCCTCACTACGTAGTCTCCATAAACATCCTGGCGACCCAACTACAATCGTCTCTCCATTGGTGGACTGAAGATTATCAAGTTTTCTCCGGGCAATAGCCCTCGATTCACCAGGAAACTGAACTGAATACGAGCCCCCGAAACCGCAACATATATCGCTTTGGGGACTCTCGATAATCTGCAGGCCAGGAATCAGTGATAGAACTTCCCTGGGTACATCTTTCTTCTTCTGTAAGAAGTTCAGGTGACAGGAATCATGAATGGTAATCCGTCGATCGAGAGGTTCAAAGTTTGTCAATTTATTATGCGAAAGAGCGTTCAGGATAAATTCCCCGAAATCCCGCACTTTTTTCCTGAACTCAAGATAAGTGTTCCTGACTGACGATCCTGCGGGGAAAAGCGTCTCATATTCGTGTAAAAAAGCTCCACCACAGGTGGCATCGGGTGAAATTATGTCATCTACGCCCATCTCGGCGAAAATCGACATGTTACGTCGCGCTAACTTCCTCGCTGTTGAGAAATCGCCGTTATTAAATGCAGGAGCTCCACAGCATTCTCGCTCTGGGGGCGTGATGACTCTAAACCCTAAGAAACTCAGAATTTCAGCAGCCTTCAGACCTATCCGCGGAAACACCTCCGTGAGCAGACACCCCGGGAAAAAAGCCACCGTCCCTACTTGATCTCCCCTGGCATCGAGGATCGCAGGCAACAATCGATCCAACCGGTCCCCGGCTGGCCGAGGAAAAAGTCTGTGGTTAAGTTTAATCGACTCTTCGCTGCCTGGCAGCCTGTGACCTACTTTCAGAGCAAATTCCAGCAGCCCTTTTCTGGTCAGAACTTGCTTCAGAAGCAGGGATTTGGACAGTGGGCGGCCCACTCTATCCGCTAACTCTTCCCGGGCCACTATCCAGATACGCTCGGTTTCCACCCCAGCGGGACAGGCATCCTGGCAGGCGTAGCAGAGCAGACACCGGTTGAAGATATCCACAGTTTCCCGGGAGGGGTATAGCTCCTTTCGCAGGAGCGAAAGGAACAGATTGTTCTTCCCCCTCGGACTTTCGGCTTCCCGGAGCGTCAGGGCGAAAACCGGACATACATCCTTGCAGAGGCCGCAGGAAGTGCATTTATCTGCCTGCTCTAAAGCCGCTCGTACGTGTGGAGAAAGCTCCTTGATAGTTTTCATTCAGGGCGAATCGGGGGTGATCACCCCCGATTCTTCAGCTTGATTCTATGCCGGGACGAAATAAACGTCAGTAGGTTTAAACTTCGAATTTCTGCGGAACTGCGCCCTGACCTTCATCCCAATCCAGTCAATACTGGCATCATGCGGATCTATGTCGACTAACCTGGATAAGAATAGGGTATCGACTTCAGGCCATTCCACAAGAATCAGGGTAAAGGGGGTTTCCGGAAGAAACTCTTCACTTCCGAAATGACAGACAGTGAAACAATGAATATAACCCTCTCTGGGCAATTCCACCCAATCACATTCGGTGCCGCAGTACATGCATTCATGGCGCGGAGTACCATAAGCGTAACCGCAGCTGGGGCACTTGTTACTCAGCAATTTTCCGTTAGCCAATCCCGCGAAGAAGGGTGAATCCTGACCGTAACTATGGAGATAATCAATGTGATAAGGCTGCTTGATCTGGATCGGCGCCATATCTTTCAGTTGGTTCAAATCCTTTGGAAAGGGAACGTTAAAGAGAATTGTTCCGTCGTCAGTCTCGGGTAATTTATAGTATTTTTTCTTATCGGCCATGGTTAAAATCCTTTCTCCAAGATGGACACTGTGACGTAGGTCCCTGTGCCGGCGTGGCTATGAATAGCGCCACGCTTGGCGTTTTTAATCTGCAGGGTTGGATCTCCAAAGTGAGTGCCTATAGTCTCCTGCAGCTGCCAGTGAGCAAACACTGCCTGCATCAAACCGGTAGCACCGACCGGATGCCCGCATGCGATCAGACCTCCGGAAGGATTAACGGGAATCTTACCCTGTTCGGGTAGATCATATCCATATTCCAAACCGCTCACAAATGGTGCGCCGCTCTCGACAAAACTGCCACCTTCACCGTATTTACAGAGTCCCATATCCTCATAGGTCTGAATTTCTGATGAGGTGTAAGCATCATGCAGCTCGATAAAGTCGAGATCGTTGATGGGATCGGTGATACCTGCCATCTTATAGGCTTCTTTACTAGCAGAACGGCCGGAACGGAACGAGTGAACGCCGGGATATTTGAGATCCTTGTAATCTTCGGCTCTTTCGTGTGGAAGCAGGATTACGTCTCCATGCGGACGGTCAGCCATACGCATGGCGTCCATACCGCCGCCGACGCCGATAACCTTGGTAGGTTTCATGGTGTTGCCGGTGGCTTTTTCCAGTTTCTTGATGCCTTCTTCATTGGCGAAAAGGACCGCCGCGGCGCCATCGCTCATGGTGCAGATATCCAATAAGGTCAAGGGCCAGGCGACCATGGTGGAATTTCTGACGTCCTCGATGGTGATCTGCATCCTTTTCTGGGCGTAGGGATTATGAAAAGCGTTGTTGTGATTTTTTACCGAAACCAACGCCAGTTGCTCCACCGTAGTTCCGAATTCCTTCATATGGCGGGTCACCATCATGGCATAGTACCCGGAATAAAAACCCCCCACCGGGTAATCGAAGCTCACGTCGGAAGCTAAGGCAATAAACTCGTTTCCTTTCCAGGTGTTGACATGTGACATCGTCTCCCAACCATAGGTCAAAACGATGTCAAAGCGTCCCGAAGCGACTGATTCCCAACCGGCCTGGAAGTTCAAACCACCGGTCGCGCCACCTCCTTCAATACGCTTGTTATGCTTGGGGCACATTCCCAAATAGTCGGTAGCCATCGCGCCACCCATAAGCTGCCGGCCGAAATGGTCGGAAAAATAAGAGGCGGTTGTGCCCTCGATCAATTCGGCTCCCTGCTTAAAATCCAGACCGATATCCTGCAAGAGGTAATCATAGGCCTCTTTGACCATCGGTTGAAAGGTTCTGTCAGGTCTGGCTTTGGCGAATTTTGACACACCGCCAGAAACTACATAAACGTCTGGCATAAATTCCTCCGTTAGTTTGTGTATGATTGATCTATATTATTAGCGGATGATAAATTACACCTCACCCCTTCAAATCTTTCGCATTTAATTGCAGGTTAACCTGATTGTTCCATCTGTTTTCATCTATATTATAAACCATATCGATGCCACGGCCATTCTCTGCTAAGTGTAATAGATGTCCTAAATTGAAACCTATTGCATCGAAAACATAGCCGCCTGAAGATGGCTGGCGGACCTTAAACTTGAGGTGATTTTGTCCTACGATCCTGGGCATCCCTACGATTTCCAACCCGTAACTGGCGAAATTAGGTTTCATGTTCCTGGGACCATAAGGAGCGAAATCACGTAGCGTGCGCACTATCTCCGGCGTGATCTGATCCAAATCAATTTCCGCGTCGATTTTCAGTTTGGGGATCAAATCTTCTTGTTTCAGCCTCTTGGTTGCTGCCTTATTGAAACTCTCTTTAAACGATTCGATATTTTCAGCCTTGATGGTCAATCCCGCGGCATATTTATGTCCTCCGTATTGTTCTAACAGATCGGAACATTCGCGAATGGCGCCGAAGAGATCGAACCCCGGGATAGAACGTGCAGATCCTTTGCCAATACCGTTCTCAATTGTGATCATCACGGTGGGCCGATAATACTTCTCCACAATACGTGATGCCACAATCCCGATAACTCCCGGATGCCAGTTTTCTCTTGCCAACACCACCACGTTCTCATTGGCTGGGTCATATTCACGCTGAATTTTTTCCAGCGCTTCGTTCAGGGTTTTAATGTCGATCTCTTTGCGCCTTCGATTCACGCGCTCAAGCTCACCTGCGATGCTCTTGGCTCTATTGTAGTCGCGTGTGGTTAATAGCAGTGCCGCTCGTTCCGCCGAACCAAGCCGTCCCACCGCATTAATCCTCGGCGCTAATCCAAAGACTATGTTCCCGACCTCAATATCTCCTGGCCTGAATCCGGCGGTGTCAACTAATGCCTTGATGCCTCGGTTGCCATCACGATTCAATCTCTCCAATCCCTCTTTGACCAATATCCGGTTTTCATCAACCAGAGGGACAATATCGGCGGCAGACCCTATCGCGACGAGATCGAGATAACGCTCCAGGTAGTCGCGATCGAGGTTCATCTTTTGACTCACGCCTTGAGCTACTTTATAGGCGACGCCAACTCCTGCAAGTTCACTGAAAGGGTAGTTGCAATCTTTCCGCTTTGGATCTAAAACAGCTGTTACTTGCGGTAAGGCAGGACCGGGTTCGTGGTGATCGGATATGATAGTATCGATACCCAGCTTTGAAGCGAGTTCGACTTCCGATACGGAGGTGATACCGCAATCGACTGAGATGATCAAACTCGCTCCCCAATTATGCGATTCCTCAATACCCTTGATGGAGAGACCGTAACCCTCTTGCTGCCTGTCGGGTATATAATACCTGACCTGTCCTCCTAAATCACGTAAGAAAAGATACAGCATGGAGACCGCCGTAATGCCATCCACATCGTAGTCTCCGTGGATCATAATCTTCTCCTGTTTGCTTAAAGCAGATATCACTCTATCAACAGCAATATCCATATCATGCATCAGAAAAGGATCGTACAGGTCCGCGGTCTTCCCGTGGAAGAAAAGCTGGGCAGCTTCCGGGGTATCGATTCCTCGTTTGACAAGGATCTGGGCAACAACTATGGGGAGTTTGATCTGTTGGGCTATGGAATGAACTAATTCACTATCAGCCGGTTCGGTGACTTCCCATATTGCTTGCATGTGCTTAGTTTATTTTTGTTATATACATTCATTAGAAGTGAGGGAATTGAGCTCAGTTTTCAATTATACTTTTACCGTGACCTGTCATGGCGACTGAATCCGGATCGTGTAGTGCAATACGCGCATCCAGCGCTAAACATTTCTCTTTCTCCGGAAATGCCATAAAGGGATTCATGTCCATCTCACTGATGCAGGGAAAATCGCCAATGAGCTGTGAGAGCCGTTCCAGCGTTTCCGTTACTCCGGAAACTGAAATCCCCTCCTCACCGCGTACGCCCTTGAGTAATTCATATCCCTTCAGGGTGGTCAGCATCTCACGCGCATCGAGGTCGGTTATGGGATGGATGCGGAAGTTGACGTCCTTCATGATTTCCACGTAAATGCCACCGAGGCCTACCATGATCAAGGGGCCAAATGAAGGATCATAGCTGGTCCCTATTATGAGCTCTTTACCGCCACGAGCCATTTCCTGGATCATTATTTCGTACTTTTCGATGGGTTTTTCCGACTTCTTCAGGTTTTCCCGGAGGCGCATATAGCCGCGCACTAATTCTGCTTCGTTGCGCAGATCCACGACAACACCGCCAACGTCAGATTTATGGACCACCTCATAAGAGCTAACTTTTAAAACGACCGGATAGTTCTTCTGGTCGGTAAACCTGACCGCGTCCTCGATCGATTTGACGATGGTAAACTTCGGCATGGGGATGCCGTAACTGGCGAGCACTTTGTTGACTTCCAGGTCAGTTAGTCGCGCGCGCTTCTCATCTATGGCTCTATCGAAAATGGTTTTCGCGGCCTGGTAGTTCACGTCTTTAAAGTGCCTCACCTTCCCCGCTGGTCTGGTCTTGATCCGGTAGTATTTCTCCATCGAGGCAAGGGCGATCGCAGCCGATTCGGGAAACTGGTAGGTTGGCAAACCGGCGTTCTGCAGATCTTCAGTGCCTGACGCTTCATCTTTCTTACCCATGAAAACGCAGAGGACCGGCTTATCCTTCTGATTTTTACTGGCATCGATGATCGATTTTGCGATTTGACGCGCGTCGATATACACCGGATGGACGAAAATTACTATTACCGCGTTAACGCCTTTATCCTCCAGCAAAATCTTAAGAGATTTGTAATAACCCTCTTCATCAGCCGAAGCGATCATGTCCAGTGGATTGGAAAAACTGGCTTCCGGAGATAAAAAGTTCCGCAATTCTGTAACTGTTCTCTTGCTTAACTTAGCCATTTCCATACCGACGCTTACGACGGCATCGGTAGCCATAATGCCCGGTCCTCCGGCATTGGTGAGCACAGCTACTCGTTTACCCTTTGGAATGGGTTGTTTGGAGAATGCCTGGGCTAAATCGAATAACCGCTCAACCGTATTCACACGCAGCACCCCGCACTGTTCAAATAGGGCATGAGTGCCCACGTCCAATCCGGCTAATGCACCGGTATGAGAAGAAGC
This sequence comes from uncultured bacterium, assembly GCA_965370905.1. Taxonomy (GTDB): domain Bacteria; phylum Electryoneota; class B3-LCP; order B3-LCP; family B3-LCP; genus JALGVT01. The sequence continues at coordinate 6,434 of CBDUWK010000002.1, forward strand.
TGCTTTAGCGCCAGCCATAGTACGGCCTGATTTGACCGCTATTATGGGTTTCTCTTTAACTATTTCGCGCGCCATCTTGGTGAACTTGCGGGGGTTGCCGAAGCTCTCCAGATAGAGCAGGATAACCTTGGTATTTTCATCCTTTCCCCAGTACTCTATGACGTCGTTACCGGAAATGTCCAGCTTATTCCCCACCGATATAAACATGGAAATACCGAGGTTTAGATCCCGGGCATGTTCCAGAATAGCTGCGCCCAGAGCGCCCGATTGGGAGAGGAATCCGATATTGCCACTATATGGAAACGCCGGTGCAAAGGTGGCGTCCATAGAATACTCTGGAGCTGTGTTGATCACTCCCATGCAATTCGGACCAACACATCGCATCTGGTATTTCTTGATTAACTTCCCTAACTCTTCCTCGAGTTTGATCCCATCACCGCCGACTTCCTTAAAACCGGCGGTGATCATTATGATACCTCTCACGCCTTTCTTCCCACACTCTTCCACCGCCTGATTTGCCAGCTGCTTGGGCACCACAATGATCGCTAAATCCACTTCATCGGGGATCGATGCAATGGTAGGGTAACACTTGATAGAATGAATAACGTCCGCGCCGGGATTAACCGGGAATATGGGACCGTTGAATTCGTATTCGATCAGGTTGTGCATGATATTCCGCCCGATGGAGCCCTTCTTGCGCGACGCGCCTACGATGGCTATCGACCGGGGACGAAATATCGCATCCATACCTGAATTGTCTGTCATTATTTTAGCCTAATGCTTGCGTTCAATTTCCGTTTCTTCTGCCGTAAACCTGACCGGTAAATTACATATCCACAGGATTCTCACCAGCTAGCAACGAAGCCTGATAGGCTTCTTCCATGCGTTCTGCCAATAGATCTAATTCATACTGTGCCCCAAAGTCGTTGGGGTCCTGAAACACATACGGATCAATGACAAATATCTCTGGTTGTGTAACCTGGGCAAAAACCGAGCAGCGCAGAGTTGTACTATTCTGCATAAAAGTTGTTAAGGGCTGGTAAGCCAACCTCGCCTTCAAGGAATCGTTAACAACTCCATGCGCTTCAAATCCTGATCTGATCGGCTCATCAGATTGACGCCAGGCGAAAAGACTATTCCCAAAATCATTGATTATCGATTCGCATTCAGCCTCAATCGAATCGATGACTATTTCTCGATACACATACCCGCCCGCATCCTGGTAGAACAGCCTGTATCCCCGATCCATATCCATGTACTCTATCCAGTCCACCCAGAAGTCGCAGTTGTCGTACCAGTACATCTTATAACGAATTGCGAAGGAGCTGTCATCGTCAGCAGGGACTTTATAATTGATCTCCAGATCCACCCATTCATCATCAACAAACCTCGTGCTGTCGAACACCTCCGTATAAATAGTACTCGCCTCTGCCCAGGGCCCTGCATATTGCACTTTTACTTCAAAGACATTGTCTGTCGCTGCTGACAATTGGGATGTGTTGGCCAAGACACGCATAATAGTTTTAAACTCAACGGAATCCCTCTGCCCATTCATGTCGTAATCAGGATAACCGGTCTGCGACATGCGTGCTTCAGCTTCAATGCCCTTTATAGTTTCCCAGGGACCGCAGAGAAATGTGCCTGCGGAATGATCAGTCGTGTCGCATTTCCAAACCCAGATTTGATCAGATGGAATGTATTCTCTTACACCTACTTCATCAGAGTCATTCTCACTATGCCAGAAATGATACCAGTCGGGTAGATCTCTATCTGCAGGATAATCATAATAGTCATATTCAACTTCATATTGCTGGTGCTGGGCGTGGGAGTAGTGATAGACCAGGTAGTGTTTGGGATCGAGAGTGTCACCCTTTCTGAGCACTGCACGCATACCATTATTATCAAGCAGGTCGAGGTAATCGCCCAGTGTAGTACTGACATAAACTCCTTGTACATTCCAGACCTGATTGAAGCCGCATTGTCCCATCTTTGCATACAGGCTCTCTGCTGAGTCGTGATTAGCGGGGGGAGGTTGATAGGTTAGACGCGGGAAATCGCTGCTGGACAGGGTACCGAACAGTATAAACAGGCCGAAGGCACAGGCGATAATGCAGCCTGTTAATCTGGATATGAATGTCGGTTTTTGCATGATAACCCCCTCTGATAGTTGTGGGATCAAATGTAGGGCGGGGGTGATTCCCCCGCCGGCGGCAGAAGCACTGCCGCCCTACGAATTCATTTTGTTCTATCTCACCAGCACCATCTTCTTAATGTCTTTAAACTGATCCACTTGCATTTCCAGCAGGTAGATGCCGGAAGACACCGGCTGATTGTGTTCGTTGATACCCGTCCAGGAAATATTATAACCTCCCGGCAGCAACTGTTTGTTTTCTATAATGTTTCGGATGTTATTTCCCTGAATGTCATAGATGGTCATGTTGATAATGGACGGTTTGCCCAGTTCAAAGTGAATGGATGTGGAAGCGTTGAAGGGATTGGGATAGTTCTGGTTGAGGACAAACCAGCCGGGAGTATTAGGTAGATCGCCCGGTTCAACTGCCGCACCCAGGTCTATTAAATCCGGATTGCCAGCGAAAAGATAGGCTTTCCCGCGATCAAATGGACCTGCATCATGCATGTGTACCACTAATTCGTCGCATCCGTCATTATTTACGTCGCCGACACCTGTTACTTTTTCAATGACGCCATAATCTCCAGTCCATTCCACATCCGCTGTGCCGTTCAGCCAGGGCGATCCCAGATAGACGTAGAGATGAATCGCAACCCAGATCGAAAAGCAGGTGATATCGTTGATGCCGTCGCCGTTGAAATCTCCACAGGAAAAACTGGTGGAGTGTCCATGTGTTCCATTGCTGTGTAAAAGTTCCGCATCATGGATGTTATCTATATCAGGACCGCCAAAATAAACAACGTCAAAGCCGGTGGAATCGTTGAAATGTTGGTTCATGGTGATATCAGGATAACCATCATCATTTACGTCTCCTACACCTGAAGCATAGGCAATAAACTCGTGAAACTCCAGGTCCGGGATAGTATCCATGGGATTGCCGCCGAAAAAGAGAAGACCGGGTAGTGTTCCTGTCATTTGATAGGCTAATATATCATCGTAACCGTCCGCGTTTACGTCTCCCAAACCCTTAACTTCGAAAGGATAATTTGGTTGAAGATCCGTACTGTGCCGCCAATCAGGAATCGTATCTAACACCGGACCACCATGAAAAATCTCCACATATTCAAAGTCAATATTTTCGTCACCACCTGCAACGATAAAGTCATTCCAGCCATCCCCGTTTACATCGCCACAACTATCTACTGATGCTCCAAAATATTCCTGATACTCCGTCGGTACTCTATAAGTCATCCAATCAGGAATCGTATCTAAATTACTACCTGTAAAAAACAGTTCCAGTTTTCCTCCCCAGTTTAGAGTAGATGTACCGACACCACCTGGGATTGCCAGATCATCCACCCCGTCACCGTTTATATCCTTAATATTTGAAACATCTCTATCAAAAGAATCATAATGGTAATCCCCAATAAACACCATAGAAGCCTCTTCATAAAAATTTAGTGATCCGAAATAAAGGTAGTTTTTACCTATTATTTCGGATCCATAAGGCCAACCGAAAGCGCCTATCAAGACATCGGAATAACCATCATTGTTAAAATCCCCTCCGCAGACGCCAGCGCCAAAGTGGTCATTGAAATTCTCCCCCAATGCCCACCAGACAATTTCCATCTCGTTCTGGGCGGTAACTGTCATAGCCATCAAGGCTATCATAATTAGAGTTAGGGTTATAGTGCGCATGGTTGGTCTCCTTAAATTTTCCAGAGGCAGCCGATAAGCCGAATTCTGTCGTGAGTGACCATTTATCTAAGCGGCCCACCCGTGGGTCAGGCGAGACGGGCAGCCTCGCTTCCCTTACGGGAATCCCCACCTATTTGGCCTTGCACCGGACGGGGTTTACCGTGCCTCCAGGTGTTACCACCCGGAGCGGTGGGCTCTTACCCCACCTTTTCACCCTTACCCCGGCGAACCGGGGCGGTATGTTTTCTGTGGCACTTTCCGTCGCCTCGCGGCGCCCCTTACGGGCGTCCTGCCCGGCGGTGTTCGGACTTTCCTCCCCTCCCGATAAATCGGGAGAAGCGGTCACTTAGCCGCCTCCAGTATAACCTATCAACCTTTTTAACTAACCGGATCAACCAGAATGCGTCCGCAGGTTTCACAGAGGATGAAATCGGACAGAGCCGATATCTCCATCAACTTCTGAGGTGGAATAGCCGCAAAACAGCCACCGCACGCACCGCTGAAAACGTTCGCCACTCCCATGCCATCTTCTTTGGCAATATGAATGCGCTCGTAATGAGCGTAGATCGGTTTGGCTAACTGTTCCACGATTTTGGTGCGGTTCTTGTTTAAACTCGCATCCAGATCGCTCGTCTCCGCAATCTTTTCCTGGAGCTCCGCATCCTGAGTTTCAAAATCGGATTTGATCTGCTCTGAGTGCGCCTCAAGGTTGCTGATATGTTCCGTGAGTTCTTCTTCCTGACCCATAAGCTCGATGATGCGAGATTCGCCATTTGTAACCACGCTCTTTGCCGATTCAATCTCATTGGTGATGGCGTCGTATTCACGGTTCGTCGAAACTTTGAAGAGCTGATCCTGGTATTTTTTCAGGCTCATCTTCGCCAGTTCAACTTCGTTTTCAATCCGACGTCTCTCCTTACCCGCATTCAACAGCTCTTCGCGCCGATCATCCAGCAGTTGAGTTGTTTCCTCAATCTCGGCCCCGAGACGTTCTACGGTTTCAGGCAGAGTTCCTCGCTCTTGCTTTAATTCAAGAAGTTGGTTGTCAATCTCTTGCAACTGGACAAGCAGTTCCAATTGCTCTCTCAAGACCGCCTCCCTTCAGATTATATATTTTACCGGATTTGTCAAAATCTTCGTTTCTATTACAGAAATGGGGCTATCCGCCAGCCATTTATCAATTCGCTCTACCCAAACGGGGAGAACAGCTCTCTCCGTGGCATAATGTCCCGCCACAATTACGGTCAAACGACCTTCATATTCGAGGTAAGTATGGTATTTCATCTCACCGGTTATATACACATCGGCGCCCTGCCGGCAGGCTTCATCGACCAGAATCCCTCCCGAACCACCGCACACCGCTACACGAGAAACCTTCTGCACCGGTCCTTCCATCAGACAAAGTGCATTGACACCCAATTTCTGCTTTACATCCTTTAGAAAATCTTTGAGCAGCAAAGGTTTATTCAAACTGCCGATGGCACCAAAACCAAAATTAACGTCCTGATTATCAAGATTATATAAATCGTAAGCGACTTCCTCGTACGGGTGAGCTTCTCTCATAGCTGAAATTACTTGAGTCGTCTTCCATTCCGGTACTACCATCTCCAACCGGACTTCTTCGACAGTTTCAAGATTTCCCTTTTTGCCCACCACAGGGGATGCTGTCTCACTCCCTATAAATGTGCCTTTTCCCTGAATATTAAAGGAGCAATGCGAATATTCTCCAATGTTTCCAGCACCAGTAGCTGCCATCGCTTCCCTAACCGTATCTAAATTTTCCCGGGGTACAAAAACAGCCACCTTCTTCATCCATTTTCCACCGGGTGAAGTCAGGAATCGGGGATTCTCAACTCCCAACAGCTTCGCAAGGGTAATAGATACACCGCTGTCTGCGGCATCAAGGTTAGTGTGTGCAGCATAAACTGCGACGTCGTGCTTCATGAGCTGAGCAATTTTTCTCCCTAACCATGAAGAGGCATCTATCCTCGAAAGCGGTTTGAATATCAAGGGGTGATGGGTTAAAATCAGATTGACTTGATTCTCAATGGCCTCATCGATGACCCGGTCCGTGATTTCGAGGGTTACCAGAATATTGGTGACTTTGGAATCCGGATTACCCAGTTGCAACCCGGGATTGTCATCCGCCAAAGCCGCGCCGCTGGGAACCCAGCTCTCCAAAAAGTCAATAACGTTCTTTACGTACAATGGACGATACTCCAATAAATCTTACCATTGCAATATGCAACGAAAAAAGTGCACCAATTTCATAGTGCACTTTCAGATTTCATTATCATTGGGGTTGGACAGAGTGGTCGGGGGTAAAATTCGAATGTTCACACCTCGGAATACTCCCCTTATCCTAAGTGGAATAAAAACAAGTAACTCTCTGCCTCCCACCAATATACCTCAGTAATTTTCAAAATTGGAGATCGTATCCGGCGAAACTGCACCGGAAACAGATCTCAAAGCACACAAATTATCAGAACTTAAATCATAAGAAAAAAAAATCCCTTTTTCAAGTAATTTTTCAATTATTTGATGATCGACTTTCAAGTAAAGGCAGAGGTTATTTTCAGATTTCAGCGATAATTAAACTTCCAGATCATACCAGAGGGCTTTGGTTCGTTACGCTGGGTGACCACAAGGATAAATGCTTTTTTGTCCTTAATGTCAATCTTTTAGTCAATAAAACCATAGGCTGTTTCTTGTTAATATATATCTGCCGGAAGTAGTTATTGATGTCAGTTGTGGAGCTAAAAATAGATACGTTTCTTAAAATATGACTTGATTTCCGTGATATTATTCCTTAGTTTATTAAATGTTAGCTATCATTTGTATCGAAAGTGCAAGTTCTTCTCATACAATCCTACCTGGGACGTCGCGAACCACCGGTCGCGCCATTAGGATTAGCCAGTATTGCTGCCAATCTCGAGGATCATAACGTTCGAATATACGATCCAAATGTTTCCGCTGATCCTTTACAGGAAACCGATCAGGTTATTGAAGATTTCCAGCCGGACATCATTGGAATCTCACTACGCAATATTGATACCACCAAATACAGCGATCAATTCCTCTACTTCACCCACTTTGCTGATTATGTAAAAAGAATCAGGAAAGTTAATCAGCACGCTGAGATTGTTATAGGTGGAAGCGGATTTTCGCTTTTCCCCGAGGAGATAATGCGGTGCGTTCCAGGTATCGACGTAGGTGTTTTTCTGGAGGCAGAGGAAACGTTCCCGCGACTTCTACTGAAGGAAGGTGTAAGAGCCTCGATCCCTGGATTATACCTCAGGAATGGCAGTTCTATCAGGTTTAGCGGTTTTCCATCAAAAGTGGAACTCGATAATATTCCTGCACCAGCCTGGAATCTGGTCGATTTGAGGCCATACTTACCTTACACTGAAAAGGCTGCCGTCGGAGTCGAAACGAAGCGGGGATGTGCGCTGAGATGTGCTTATTGTACTTATCCTGCCCTGAGCGGTGACACAGTGCGAAAAAAATCTCCTAAAAGGGTGGTCGATGAACTGACTCATCTGAAAAATCGACATAACATCAACCAAATTTTCTTCTGCGACCCGGTTTTTAATTATCCTCCGGAACATGCTGAAGCGATCTGCCAAGAGATATTGAGGAGAAAGCTGGATATTAAGTGGGGCGCTTATCACCAGGATAAATTTATTACCGAGGATTACATTAAACTTGCCCGCCACTCGGGATGCGTTGAATTCTACTTCTCGCCGGATTCAGCTTCTGAAGAAGGTTTAAAAATTCTAAATAAGGCTACAACTGTGCATTCGCTGCATCAAGTATTGGAGTGGATTTCTGCTGAAGGTAAAGCCAGGGCATCATTCAACCTTTTCGCAGCCATTCCTGGCACTGGATGGCACAATTTTCTTTCATCAATCCGTTTTATACGCAAAGCGAAAAAAGTTCTGGGGAGGCGGCTGAATAGATGGAAGCTAAGTTACATCCGGGTGGAACCAAATACCAAGTTCGTGAACGAAATACGTAGGACCAACGATCTATTACCGGTTGACCGCAAAGGTTTAGAACGGCTTTTTTTTAAAAAGAGCCGATCCTTTTTCTTGAATATTTTTCTTATGTCACATTTTAAATGGGGCAAACTGACCGGTCACAGAAACGTGATCCCCTGAGATAACTCGAAACATGACTTCGCTAAAGCACCAAACCGATTACAGGTGGACAAAAGGAGATCTAACGGTCACACGTTCGATTTGCTGGTCGCCTCCAGGATGTCATGGCGGCTGCGGTGTTCTGCTCTACACATGTGAGGACAAACTGGTTAAAATTGAGGGCGATCCAGAAAATCAATTTAATCGAGGTTGCTTATGCGTGCGAGGTTTAAACGTAAAAGAAGCGCTGGAACACCCACAGCGACTTACCAAACCCCTACTCCGCACCGGGGAGCGTGGCCAAAATCGCTGGCATGAAATATCTTTCGATGCGGCTATAAACATCATCGCTGAGAAATTAACATCAATTAAAAGAGATTATGGAGCCGAATCCGTGATCTTTGCCAAAGGAACTGCTCGGGATATCGGGGCTTATCTGCCGCGCCTCTGCTACGGTTTCGGTAGTCCCAACTATTTCGGATTCGGACCGGCTAATGGAAACGCTTGTTTTAGGCCGCGAGTGGCAGTTTCAACAGCCCTTATGGGTGGACTTCCTATACCCGATTTAGGTCAATTTGACACAGGGGATGACCGAGAAAATTTACCAAATTGCATCCTGATCTGGGGCGCCAATCCGATTCATTCCAATCCGGATGGCCTCTTCGGCGGTTGGATTGTTGATGCGATGAAAAAGGGATCAAAACTGATCGTAGTGGATCCCCAACAGACCTGGTTAGCATCGAAAGCTGACTACTGGCTGCGCCTCAGACCGGGAACGGATGGAGCGTTAGCGTTGGGGTTTCTGCATGAGCTATTCCGTTTCAACCGAATTGATCAGACATTTTGTAAACGCTGGGTTTCAGGCATTCGCGAAGTAGAAACAGCGGTGGAGGTATATACTCCACAGTATGTAGAAAAGTTAACAAACGTCTCAGCTGAGGACGTGAGCAGAGCAGCTATTTTTCTGGCCGATAATAAACCCGCAGCGTTAATCTGGGGCGTTTCGGTAGATATGCATCCAGCGTGCGTGGGTACAATCCAGGGATTGATCAGCCTGATGTCTCTAACCGGCAATGTGGAAATCCCCGGCGGGATGGCGTTAGTTAAAGACATCATGGGGGTAAGCAGGAGGGGGGACAGCCTCGAGGATTTCCCTGAAGTAAAACAAAAGAGGATAGGCGCCGAAGAGTATCCACTGATCGAAGTGGGTAATCCCTATGCCCAGCCGGATGTGCTTTTGGATCAGATGGAGTCGGATCAGCCCTATCCCATCAAAGCAGCCTGGTTACAGGGTACAAGTGTAGTGCCGTCATCCTTTGCTGATCCTGAACGTGTGTTGAAATTGTTCAAACAACTTGATTTCAACGTCATGGTAGACGTATTCCTGACACCTGCTGCTGTGTCTTTTGCCGACGTGGTGTTACCCGCTGCAATGTATCCTGAAAAGGATAGCATCTTTCAACAGGTTTCACAGTTAGGAGCGATTAACCAAGCGTTAGATCCTCCTGAGGAATGCAAATCGGACGCCGAAATTATCATGACTTTGGGACAGGAGATAGCTCCTGATTATTTCCCCTGGAGTAAAGTCGAAGAGTGGCTAAATTACCGCCTCAGACCCAGCGGCATAACGTTCGCGGAGTTGCGAAGCGTCGGCTCCGTTACCGCCCCATTAGAGTATGGTAAACATGAAAGTGGGCGTCTAAGGGCTGATAGTCAACCGGGATTCGAGACACCAACTGGTAAAATAGAACTTAGTTCGATGACTTTTGCCGATTTCGGTTTGAAGCCGACACCACACTTTGATGATTACACTGCGAAATATAGGGATCAGTTTGGCGAAAACCTCTATCCTTATATTTTGACCACAGGCGCGCGCAAGCCCTACTTCTTCGGCGCGGAACATCGGCAAATGCCTTCGTTGCGACAATTGCAACCCGATCCTCTGGTGGACGTTCATCCGGAAACGGCTGCCAGGCATGGTATCTCTGACAGTGATGAAGTGCGCATCTTCAGTCCCTTTGGCAGCTGCATCATGAGAGCCCAAGTGAGCGAACGCTTCACACAAGAGGTCGTCCATTGTGATTGCGGCTGGTGGTTTCCGGAAGAGAAACCTGCAGAACCGGAGATATTCGGTGTGAGGCGGTCTAATGTCAACGCCTTGCTGCCATCTGGATTGCAGGGACCCGGTGGGTTAGGTTACCCCTTTCGCTGCTATATATGCAATATCGAAAAAATCGAGCAGGATTAAGCTGTGATGATTACTCGGAAAATCGGTTTTCGGCTTTCCGGATTCAGGGGAATTCCCTTAGCAGAGTCCCTTAAAACGTTAAAAGCGATTGGTTATAGCGGCATTGAATTATGTCTGGAGCATCCTGAACTGGATCCCGATTCCGAACGATGCTGGTCGGTTGAGAAATTGAAATCATTTCTGGATTCTATCGACCTCGGTGTTTCAGCCGTCAGTTTTCACGGTAAGGATTCCGGATGGGAAGAAAAACAGCGCAAGGGCCGGTATGGTCTGCGCTCAGCGTATGTTCTTGGGACCAACACATTCATTTCAGGATCGGTGGCAGGGAACTATCCGGATCACTTCGAAACCATGTGCTCTTTTACAGCCGATATGTGCCGGGAAGCGGAGGCTTCGAGCGTCTATTTTGCCGTTGAACCTGACCCCGAACCTATAATTAACCGAAGCGCAGACAAGGCCGCGCTCAAGCAGGCGGTGTCTTCGAATCACTTAAAACAGCATCATGACGTCGGCCACGCCTTTCTAACCGAAGTGGATATATACCAGGATATCCTTAACTGGAAAGGTGACATAATTCATACCCACATAGAAGATATGCGCATCGGCGAACATCGTCACCTTCTGCCCGGTGAAGGCGACCTAGATTTAAATGCGATTATAACGACTTTTGATAAGATCAAATATAATGGATATTTGACTATTGATCTCTTCGATATTCTTGATGATCCAGCACATTATGCCCACAAGGCAATACAATTACTGTATCAGCAGGGAATCCACTAACATGGAGATTTCTTCATCGAACGGTTATACAGTAGGAATCGGTCTCACAGATCGTTGTAATGCCCGTTGCCCACACTGTTACTCCCGGCCGGAGGAACGCCACCATGATCTCAATTATGATTCCGTGCGCAAATTAGTTAATGCAATCCCAATCAAAAGCGTCAATTTTGGCACAGGCGAGAGCATCCTATACCCCCAATTTATCGATATTGTTGAAATGTTCGTGGATCGGGGCATCGACGTCGCGGTTACAACTAACGGATCGACAATCATGGCATTACCGGATGAAGTTGTAAGCCTTTTCCATGACGTGGATTTTTCCATCGACTTTCCTGATCCCAAGATGAATGACCTTTGGAGAGGGGTCGGTTCTTTCGAGGTCGTCATGAAAGGCGTGCGTAGATGCCAAGAACTGGGTGTTGAAGTCAGTCTTGTGGCTTGCCTGATGAAAGAAAACTCAACATATATGGGAAGGCTCGCCAGGTTGGCGGTTGATATGGGATTGAATCTGCGGGTAAACGTTTACAAGTCTGTGGCTACCCGTAAACATAGACCTACCTATGAAGAATTCTGGTCGGCGATACAGGACATATCAGCTGCAGCTTATTTTTCCGCCTGCAGCGAACCGGTGGTCTGTGCGGCAATTGGTATGCAATCATCCAATGGTGGCAGTCCTTGCGGACGAATGAGCTTTCGAGTGCACCCGGACGGAGCCATTGTTCCATGCGTGTATCTGAAAGAAAGTCCTGTACAAATCCAGGATATGATCACCGATTTCGAAACTCAACAATCAATTTTAGAAAAGATGGTGAGCCATCCGCTGCCTGAAATCTGCCGGGACTGTGAAGGTGTGGAAGCATGCAATGGTGGATGCGCTTCAAGGCGTATTCTGAACAATCCGAATGAGCCTGACGAATACTGCTTCAAGGTACGCGGGGATAGACCGCGTATTGAGGCACGTTGGCGCAAGAGTAAGAACCTGGTCCATGAGAATTACCTATGCACCATGATTTTTTCAGGATAAGCGAATATTTCGATAAAAATTCCGATTTAGGGCTACCACTATCCCAGGATGGATATAAGTGGTCACAACGGATCTGGATTTCGGAACGAAATAATACTATTGCCATTTTCCGACCCCTGAATCTGGGGATAGTTTACTTTCAGAAGGAGAGCCTTCGCAAATCATCTGGCAAAATTGATGATATGACCTTCGCTCGGCAACTTGAACAAGAACGATTCCTGATTCCCGAAGCAGAGGATATTGATGAAGCAGAACACCAGGTTTTAATCGACGCTGCCCGCAAGGGAACGTTTCGTTTCATATGCATACTGCCTACGACCGCTTGCGAGCTCAAATGTGCCTACTGCCACCAAAAGCCGAGGGGCAGTAAACCGTTAGAAATGACCTCGGATGAGATCCGAAAAGGTCTGAAGAAGTGCGCTTCACTCTGCACCGACCTCTCTAAACCTGTGGACATCCTCTTGTATGGAGGAGATCCACTGAGTGCTTTTCACCTGACTGAAGATGTTCTGGAACTTGCAGATGATAGTGCAGGGATTTTCAAGCAAAAAGTGCGGAAAGCGTTCACTTCGACAGGTTATGGACTAACGGAAAAACAGTCTTATACTCTGGCACAGAATGACGTTTTTGTAATTCTTTCTCTCGATGGTCCGCCGGAGATAAACGACTCCGTGAGACGAGCAACAAGAGGGAAAAGCTCCTTTGAAATAGCAGAACGAGCATATGAGATACTGAAGAGGCATGGTTGCCGAGTAGGGCTGTCGGTCACCATTGGAAAACACAACATCGAGGATCTGGAAAAGACAGTTGCATGGCTGTTGGAACGATTTGAACTTAATGATATCGGATTGAACGCATTTTTACACTGGATCGGCAACCAGCCAAACGCCTACCA
>CBDUWK010000003.1:0-16736 GCA_965370905.1 uncultured bacterium
AAGGTATTCGGTAAGGGTTTGCCAACCGCTAATGAGATAAGTCAACGTTTATACTCTCCAACATCATTCGTTTTCCAATTCTCTAAACATTAAGATATAGAATGTAGAGTCCGGCCAAGGTGATTAACACACCCGATATCCGCTTCGCCCAGAGGGAGAAATTAACCACCCCTTTAGCTTGCACTAAAGATTCGACAAAACCTGTTATCACGCCGGCCAAGATTATAAGCGCGCAATGTCCGATGGCGTATATGAAGAGCAGCAGGGTGCCATACACTACTTTTCCCTGGGTGGCAACGAAAGTCAGGATGAGCACTAAAATCGGGGTGGCACAGGGTGAGGATACCACTCCAAAGAGTAGTCCGAGAAGGAAAGCGCCTAATCCTCCCCGTTTTTTCGTCTGCATTTTTGCGGCGAAAGGTATCCGTATTTCAAAAACACCGATCATAGCGAGTCCCATAACGATAGCGAGCGCGGCGATACTCCAGTACCACATTTTACCGACGTCCCCCATCATCCTCCCGAGCAGGGCGGCAACAGCACCTAAGATGGTGAATGTTATAGATAATCCCAGCGCAAATAAGAGGGAATATATGACAGCCTTTCTGCGGTCGCCTTGGCTGTGTCCGCCAACATAACCGATCACCATGGGCATGATCGCCAAAACGCATGGCGAAGCAGCGGATAATAGCCCAGCCATGAATACTGCCATGACCGCTATCAAAGGATGCCCCTGGACGACCTGAGCGATGTTATCCATCGATCGTTATTCCCATCGTTTCGAGAACTGGTTCGATCTCTTCAAAGGAGAAGTATCCTTCATGGCGAAAAACTTCCTCGCCCTCGGCGTTGAGAAAGATCTGGGTGGGAAGCAGTCTGATCCGATACTTCCTGCCCATGGTGGGATCCTTCTTTACATTGTGGAACTCAACGATCAATTGGTCTTCATATGTCTTTTCGAGTTGCTCCATCACGGGAACCATTAATTTACAATTCCTTCAACCGACGCTGCCCAGTTCCAGCATGCGGGGCAGCGATTTCGATTCCTGAATCTCATCGATGGATGTCTGGGTTAAGTCATCCTCGGTCACCTGAACTGCAAGCGTTTCTAATCCACCGCCTGTTGCCTCCGGCTCAACTATCTCGTCACCGGTCTTTATCATGACGATAATTATGACTGCTATGATAGCAGCGCCAAAAATCGTCCCTCGAAGCCATGGTTTCATAAATTCCTCTTTCTCATGTTCATAAAATAATCACAGCGTCTTCACAGCCAGACGAGCTTTCTGCCACGCTGCGGTTTTGATAAGGTGATCTGCGATCTCCAGAATCTCGAAAACTCTCGGTTCCAGTATTTTATAGAAAATGGAAACCCCCTGTTTTCGAGACTGAAGTAATCCCGCCTCTTTCATCTTCACGAGATGACGGCTGACGACCGAGGGATCTTCCTGCATCATGGGATTTATCTCGCAGGCGCATTTCTCACCATCGCGTAAGAAGTAGAGAATCTTCAATCTGGTCGGCTGGGCGAGAATCGCCAGAAAGTTAGCCTCAAGTTCCACTTTATCAATATCTTGCATAGTTATTTTGCATTATTGCACAATGATGCAATAATATAATATTTTATTAGTAGTTCCTCAAGCAATAGTTTAATTCTTTTACATCCAGATAACACAAAAAACCCACCCTGCAATCAGGATGGGTTTATAGCTATCTTTAACGGTTTATCTAATTACTCCTTTAGTGCCGGTTTCTCCTGTAATAATTTGTCCAAGCTCTCTATACTGAAAGGTTTCTCGAGTACTGGATAGGTAGTAATTCGGTTTATACGCCCCTCCAACTTTGTGAAGGCATAAGCTGACATGAAAATCACTGGAAGATCGGGAACGCGCAGTCGCGCCCATTCCGCCAGCTCCACACCCAGTAGTGGTCCCAAACGAATGTCAATCATCATGTAGTCGAAAGGTGAGTTATCCAGAAGATTCAACGCCTCCTCTGAATTTTCGGCCGCCCATACGTCGTGACCTTGTCTGCGCAAAGCAATGGAAAGTGATACTAAAAATCCAGGATCATCATCTGCGATTAAAATCCGTGACATCTGTTAATCCCCCAATCTGGCAATATTATTTTCTCTGAAGGGAGCATAAATCGTGCCTTTTATCTTGGGGGCTTTTAAGCATTAAAATAGTAGTATAGGTGATTTACCGTTTCTTTTTTAAACCTCCACAAATGAAGTTGAGTCAATTGTCGCACGGGCTTCCTCTTTGTATTGCTTCAGCTTGCGCCAGAGTGTTGCCTTAGTGATACCTAAAATCTGACCTGTCTGCTTCTTATTTCCCTTACACTCCTCCAGAGTATTGAGGATGTATCGTTTTTCGATTTCCCGAAGAGATAGTTGTTTTGTCAGACCATCTTCCAAAATGTCGCTGCCCTGGCAACGCATGTTATCGGGGAGGTCTGACATGGTGATAACGCCATCCTGATCTACAACTGCAGCTCGCTCCATCAGGTTGCGCAGTTCACGCACGTTGCCGGGCCAGGAGTGATCGACCAACAAAGTTAGACACTCATCAGAAATTCGTGGCGTCTCTTTATTCAGCCTGGAGGAAAATCCTTCCAAGAAGGTATGACCGATGAGGGGAATGTCTTCTTTAATTTCCCTTAAAGGAGGTATTGAGATAGGTATTACATTTAGCCGGTAGTAGAGGTCAGATCTGAACTGACCATCCTTGACGGCTTGGGCTAGATCGCGGTTCGTGGCTGCTAACACTCGCACATCGAGTTTTTCGGTGACGGTATCTCCTACCTTGCGGCATTCACCATTTTCGAGGAAACGAAGCAGTTTAACTTGAGCCTGTGGTGAAAGCTCGCCGACTTCATCCAAGAACAGAGTCCCGCAATCTGCCTCGGTTAAAAGTCCTTTCTTGTCTTTCGTGGCACCGGTGAAAGAACCTTTGAGGTGGCCGAAGAGTTCGCTCTCTTGCAGTGTTTCCGGAAGAGCGCCACAGTTAACAATAACCAAGGTATGGTCCGCGCGTGAAGATTTTCGATGAATCATCTCTGCTATCAGTTCTTTGCCTGTGCCGGATTCACCATAGATCAAGACGGAAGAATCTGAATCGGCGATTCGGTCTACCATCTGCAGAACTCTATTGATAGCAGGTGAACTCCCGAGGAACTGATGCGGTAGCTGCTGTTCCCCCAGCCTCTCTTCCAACTCCCTCACTTTTCTTCGCATCTGGCCCCATTGCAGTGATCTTTCGAGTACCAACTGCAGGTGTTCGAGCTGTACAGGCTTCAATATATAGTCGAAAGCTCCGCTCTTGACAGCAGAGACTGCCGTCTCGATTGTTCCGTATGCGGTAATTACCAGAACGACCACCTCGGGATAGTGTTGGATTATCTGTTGGGTTAACCAGATTCCATTTCGATCGGGCAATTTTAAATCGGTAATCACAAGATCTACGTCCCGCTGCCTGAGGAAAGCCAAGGCTTGATCGACGTCATATACGCCTTCAGCTTTAAAGCCCTCTCTACGCAGGAGAATTACAAGTGAATCGGTTTGACTAACTTCATCGTCAACTACTAAAATTCTCGTCTTGCTGTCATCCATTTATTCCATCCAAACGGTTCTGTTTGAGCGGCAGCCAAACTGTAAATGTGGTTCCGGTACAACCGTCAGATATTACCTCTATCTCCCCATTATGCGCTCTGACTGTGCTCTGTACCATTGCCAAACCAAGACCGCTGCCTCGCGCCTTGCGTGTGAAGAACGGTTCGAAAATGCTGCCCATATCCTCATCGGATATACCATATCCATCATCAGCAATTTCGATTATGACACCCTCTGTGCCATGGTCGTCCTTCTCTTGTAACATCAGAGAAATTGCGCCCTCTCCACCAACAGCTTGTAACGCATTACGAATCAGGTTCCAGAGGACTTGATGCATTCTATCCTTATCGGCCTCAACCAGCGATATTTTAGAGGGTAGATTGACTTTTATATTGATCCGGGATTTGCAGAGGTCGTCTCGTTTGGCAAGCGTGATAACGTCCTCTATTAGTTTTTTCATATCTACCGGCAGAAAATTATAACGTCCAGGATGCGCGAACCTCAAGAATTCATTGATGGTTTCCCGTAACCGTTCAGATTCACTTACAATTATTTCCATCAACTTCCTGTCCTCGCTCTCCAATAATAAATCTCTCGACAAAACGACTGCTGAGTTCGAGATGGCGCCCAATGGATTGCGTATTTCATGAGCGACCCCGGCAACCATTTTTCCAATGGCAGCAAGGGTCTCTTTTTCCTTTAACTCGAACGCTCGCTGCTGCACTTTCTGCTCTAACTCGTCCCTCTCCGTGCGCAATGCATCTTGCAAGTGCTTTATACGAATCAACACCCGCAAACGGGCTATAAGCTCTTCAGAATTGGCGGGCTTGGTGAGAAAATCATCAGCACCCTCTTCGAGGCATTTCGCTTTAAAACTTGGATCTGAACCAACTGCAGTCAGAAACAATATGGGAATATTGGAAAGCTCCGGAGTAGCTTTTAGCTGGCGGCATATCTGGGGCCCCTCCGCGTCAGGCATATATACATCCAGCACAATGACGTCCGGCTTGTGCTTCTTTGTGTATTCGATGGTTTTACTGCCCTTATCGAGCGTTAATATTTCATATTCGCCTTTCGCATGCAACAACTGTTTAGTAACCTGCAGAAATTCGGAATTATCGTCAACCAAAAGAATTTTAGGCGTATCATGCATAGTTCAATCCCAGCGTTATCGAAAAAGCCACAATTATAGCATTAAACAATTTATTCATAACTTGGAGTTTAGTCAAGTTGATTGACCCAATTTTTGGGGGAAATGGTATTGTGATGCAGATCACCGGAAATAGAGTCACTTTTTATTTATATTTAACCTGCAATCTGTAGGCAGATTGTGCCACTTCAATAGATTCCGGGGGGAATATGACACTCGAACAGACTTTAAAGGATAGTCGATTATTCATTCTCTTCTCAACTGCGCTCATGATGATGACCAAATCTAATCGCGTTTTGAAGTTGGGAGGAGCCACACCTGAAGCGATAGCCCATATCACCACTGGGATTGAACTGATTTCCAGGCAGTTAGACGAGGCTGCAGTGAAATTAGAGACAGAGATGCACGCAGTGAAGGAAGCGGAAGAGCTTCTCAAAAAGTTAGGTGTCCCACACGGGAAAGCGAACAGCGTTGGACCTGGTGATTAGTAGCTGCACAGGCCAACACAGAAATTTGTCTTATCTCTTCTTTTGTATAAGGGAAGTATTTTCTCGATTTCCTCTCTCAATTTGAGCCTCACCTTAAAAAGCTCTTGCTTTTTAACTCCACATTCAGTATATTCGATTTTCACCTCCTCTACTTCCGTTCATCCATGATGTCAGAGTTTAATTAATGGAGCACGAGAAGTAATTAGCATCTACAGACAACTGATAAAATTCTGGGAAAACAATGGAACATCAAAAATCTTTGGGTGCCGCGTTGGCAGACAGTTGCAGTCGCCACGCAGATAAGATCGCTCTGATGAGCAAAACCTCAGGAGAGTACACTGGGATTACCTTTCGCGAGTTGCAGAATAGCGCTTTTGCGGTTGCTGATGAACTCCTCAAGTTTGGCATTGAAAAAGAAGACCGAATTGCGGTACTCTCAGCCAATAGACCTGAATGGGCCATAATAGACTTCGCCTGCCAGGTGATAGGCGCGGTTTTAGTGCCAATCTACACCAGCCTCAGCGGCGCACAAGTGCAGTATATTCTCCAGGATTCAGGCTCCGTCATACTCTTCGCAGAAAATGAGGAACAGGCGGAAAAAGCTGAAGAGATGAAATCAACCGGTGAATTAAAAAAAATCTGGCTATTCGACGCCGGTAAATCCACCGATTCCGGCTTTGAAGACTTTACGTTTTTTCTTCAAGAGGCCAAAAAGGGTGAGGTGGAAGAATGGGCTAATGTTAAAGAGAGAATGGTGACAATCGGTCGTGATGATTTAGCCACACTCATCTATACTTCAGGGACGACAGGTCTTCCCAAGGGTGTAATGTTGACACATGGCAATCTGCTATCGAACCACGAAAGTATTTCCACGGTAATCACCTGTGGCCCGGAGGATTCTGCTCTTTCACTCCTACCTTTAGCGCATGTATTTGAAAGACTTGCGGGACATTTCCATATGTTACTGAGCGGTGTAACCATCGCTTATGCGGAATCCCCGTTAACCGTAGCTCAGAATCTTCTGGAGGTCAAGCCTACCCTAATGCTGGCTGTGCCACGTTTCTACGAGAAGATGAAAGCGCGCATCCTGAATGCAGTTCAAGCAGGACCGTTTGTAAAACGGCGGATCTTCAGTTGGGCGCTGAAGACCGGTAAGAAAACTTTGAAGAAAACCGGAGATCCGTCCTCAAGTTTCAGGTATCGGCTGGCGGATAAGTTGGTCTTCTCGAAACTCAAGGAACGCACAGGCGGTAGATTACGATTATTTGTTTCAGGAGGTGCGCCATTGTCCGCTGACGTAGGCGAGTTTTTTCATGCTGCGGGCATTCCCATATTGGAAGGTTACGGATTAACCGAATCCAGTCCGGTTTTAACTGTTAACAGACTGGATGACTTGCGTTTCGGGACAGTCGGATTTCCGTTATCTAACGTCGAGATAAAAATTGAGGACGACGGTGAAATCCTGGCGCGAGGACCAAACATAATGAAGGGATACTTGAATCTTCCCGGTGATACCAAAGCCGCGCTCGACGATCAAGGCTTCCTGCACACAGGTGATGTGGGATTTTTGGATGAAGATGGGCGGCTTGTAATTACCGGCAGGAAAAAAGAGCTCATGGTCACATCAAGTGGGCGGAACATCGCTCCGTCACCAATTGAAAACTTGCTGAAGTCGAGTCCGTATATTGGCGAAATCATGCTCATAGCCGACGATCGTCAGTATGTGACCGCGCTGATCGTGCCTGATTTCGAACAGTTGAAAACGGAAGGCATCGGGCCGGGAGACGACGGCTCTGATAATGAAACTTTAATCGGTGACAAACAGGTTAAACGCTTAATTGAATACGAAGTAAAAAAACTATCTGCGGGTCTGTCTGCCTATGAACATGTCATAAAATTCACACTGCTGCCGCGTGAATTCAGCATTGAGGAGGGCGAACTCACCCCATCAATGAAAGTCAAAAGAAACGTTGTCCTGGAAAAATATGCTGACTTGATCGAAAGAATGTATAGTGAAAACGAGGGTGGCGGTGAAGATCCTACTTGTTACAATTAATGAATGAAAAAAAGGAAATGCCAATAGACTACAGATCATCGGGCGTTAATTTAGAAGCTGCTGATGAAGCCCTGGAAAAGATTAAATCGCTGGTGGCTTCTACACGAACACCTCAGGTAGTTGGGGACGTGGGGCTGTTCGCGGGAGCTTTTCTGCTGCCATCCGGAGAGAAGAAAAAGCCGGTACTCCTAGCCAGCACAGATGGCGTAGGCACAAAGTTGAAGATCGCTTTCCTGACGAAGAAATTTAACACGGTGGGCGAAGATCTGGTAAATCACTGTGTTAATGACATCCTGGCGAACGGAGCTGAACCGCTCTTCTTTTTGGACTATTACGGCTGTGGGAAACTCGATCCTGAGGTACAAGCTGAGGTGATTTCGGGTTTTGCGAGTGCTTGCAGGGCAAATGGTATCGCCCTGTTAGGTGGTGAAACGGCGGAGATGCCGGGATTCTACCACGATGATGAATTCGACTTGGCGGGAACGATTGTCGGTTGGGCCGACGAAGATGATCTGATCCTGGGGCGTGACATAAAAGCTGAAGACGTAATATTAGGTCTACCGGCTGTGGGGCTTCACACCAATGGCTATTCGCTGGCGAGGAAAGTGCTCCTGGATAAAGCCAACATGAGTGTGGATAACTTTATCCCCGAGTTTGATTGTTCGTTAGGAGAAGAACTGTTAAAGGTTCACCCAAGCTATCTAGAGGCAATTAAGGAAATTCGTAAGAATATAAATATCAAAGGCATAGCCCACATTACTGGTGGTGGCATTGAAGGCAATTTGAACCGGGTAATTCCTGATAACTGTGCGATAAAGATAGATTATGGATCGTGGGAGGTCCCCCCTATCTTCAGTTTGATCGAGAAATTGGGACCGGTGGCGCCTGAAGAAATGCGGCGGGTGTTTAACATGGGAGTCGGGATGGCTATGGTGGTTTCCCCGAAAGATGCACGGAAACTGATTGGAAAGCAATTTGGGGGATGGAAGGTGTTTGAAATGGGGAGGTTGCTAAGTAGAGCTGAAGAATAGCAAACAATTCTGGAGGCAAATATGGCGGATCTATTAAGTGTAATAAAAGAACTGCGTAGCAAAATCAGTGATTACAAGAAACGAAAACTTAACGAAACATCGACAAGAACAATAGTTATTGACCCGGTATTAGAGGCGTTGGGTTGGAATGTTCGAGATCCTGAAGTCGTACATCTTGAGTATCCCACCATTGACGGTAAACCTGTAGATTATGCCCTAAAGATAGATGGAAAAACAGTACTTCTAGTTGAAGCAAAGCCTATTAGTGATCCTTTGAAAGACATTAAAGCGATTACACAGGTTGTAGGTTACGCAGCAAGTGATGGGATTGAGTGGTGTATATTGACAAATGGAGTTGTTTGGAAAATTTATCGCAGTAGTGAGAAATGTCCTGCACCTGATAAGCTCCTTTTTGAAATTAGCTATGATCCGATTAATATCAAAGACGAAAAACTCTCAAAGATCATTACAAATTTTTTAAAGTTTTCAAGGGTTGAAATGGCTAATGGGACACTTGATCGAGAAGGCGAACGCGTTTTTAACGATAGTAAAGTGGATAAGGTGCTCGATAAAATCATGCAAAATCCGCCAAGAGCTTTAATAAATCTAATCAAAAAGGAAATGCAAGGCACTCATTTAATAGAAAACAACAAAATAAGAGAAAGTATCTATAGAATTTGGACTTCTAAAGAGCCCCCAAAAGAAATGCTCGATAATAAACCTCTACAGAAAAAGAAAAAGGTTGATATCTTTAATGAATCATATCACCTCAGCGGCAAAACCGCTGATATTGTTGGTATATACCGTGAAATTGACGAGTTTTGTCTTAGTTTAAAACCAGATGGAATTGAAAAGAAAATAAAGAAAATGACAATAAACTATCTCTTTAATAAAAGAATATTTTGTTGTTTGCATGTTCAGGTAAAAGGGTTAAGAGTTTTTCTGAATTTAAATTATTCCGATATTCAATCTCCACCCCTATTCGCTCGCGATGTTAGCAGCGTGGGGCACTGGGGTGCTGGCGATGTTGAGCTAGCACTATCTGAACGATCGCAAATGCCTGAAGCTTTTGAATTAATGAGGCAATCGCTAAATAAATCATAGAGCACTGTTATAGCATGACACTGGATAAATCATCCACCATCGCTGTCCTCGGTGCCGGCAGCTGGGGTACGACACTGGCCCTGCTGTTAAACAGCAAGGAATACAAGGTCAGCCTCTGGGAGTTCCGGAAAGATGCGGCAGAAAGGTTGCAGAGAGATCGCGAGAATAAGGAATTCTTGCCGGGAATACCCCTGCCCGCAGAGATCTCTATACACCACAATGCGGCTGAATGTCTAAGAGGAGCTGGTGTGGTGCTGCTGGCAATCCCATCTCAGTTCGTGCGGGGCGCCCTGGTATCCATGATTGATACAATTCCGAGGGATGCCATCATCGTCAATGCGGCAAAAGGCATTGAAGAAGGATCGTTGAAGAGACCTTCGGAAATTGTAGAAGAGCTTCTCCCCCACTCCCTGCCCGAAAAGTATGCTGCTCTTTCAGGACCATCGCACGCCGAAGAAGTATCGAAGGGGATTCCGACGAGCGTAGTAGCAGCCAGTCCATCGCTGGATACGGCTAAGTATGTGCAGAATTTATTTTCTACACCGACGTTCAGGGTATACGCTCGGGAGGATTTGGTAGGCGTCGAATTAGGCGCAGCTCTTAAAAACGTAATAGCCATCGCGACAGGTATTTCAGACGGTTTAAGCTTTGGCGACAACACCAAAGGAGCGTTACTGACACGCGGTTTAGCGGAGATGAGTCGTTTGGGAGTTAAATTAGGCGGACAACCGCAGACGTTTGCAGGACTTTCCGGTATGGGAGACCTGATCACCACTTGCATGAGTCGTCACAGCCGGAACAGGTACGTGGGCGAACAGATCGGAACAGGCAAGACTCTGAATGAAGTTCTGCAAAGTATGACTATGGTAGCCGAGGGCGTAAAAACAACAGCTTCTTCCCGTGAACTGGCGCACCGTGAAGGTATACCAATGCCGATTACGGAGGCCGTATACACGGTACTATTTGAGAATAAACCTCCACATGAAGCAGTGGCAGAACTGATGACACGAGAATTGAAGGTGGAGGATTAACCCACAGCGAAAGTAGCACGCAATGGATAAAAATCCAATAAATTTGCTTAATGCAAAATCCTAAGTGATTGAATTTTATGCAACAAACATACATATCGAACATATCTGAAAAAGAAGGACAGGAAGTCGAACTGCGGGGGTGGATATACAACCTGCGATCGTCCGGCAAGCTGA
Organism: uncultured bacterium; assembly: GCA_965370905.1. Taxonomy (GTDB): domain Bacteria; phylum Electryoneota; class B3-LCP; order B3-LCP; family B3-LCP; genus JALGVT01. The sequence continues at coordinate 10,648 of CBDUWK010000003.1, forward strand.
TGTTCCTGCAGGTGCGGGATGGTACGGGGGTAATCCAGTGCGTGATGTCCCGGAAGAACGTACCGGATGATTCCTGGCAAGCGGGAGCAAAACTGGCGCAGGAGTGCTCACTTATTGTGCATGGCATTGTGAATAAGGATGAACGCGCGCCCAGCGGATATGAACTCTGGGTAAGCGACGTCGAGCTGGTAGGAACATCTGACGATTATCCCATCGCCAAGAAGGAGCACGGAGACGCATTTCTTTTGGATCACAGACACCTCTGGATCCGTTCCAAGAAACAGCACGCTATTCTAAGGGTGCGACACCATGTCATAAAAGCGATCAGGGATTTCTTCGATGACCAGGGTTTCATATGCCTGGACGCACCGATCTTCACGCCGAATGCTGCAGAGGGCACCTCGACACTGTTTGAGACCGAATATTTCGGCGAAAAAGCTTTCCTCTCTCAATCAGGGCAACTCTACATGGAGCCAGGCTGCGCGGCTTTGGGAAAGGTTTACTGCTTCGGGCCTACATTCAGGGCGGAGAAGTCGAAAACCAGAAAGCACCTGACCGAGTTCTGGATGCTGGAACCTGAGGTGGCTTACATGGACCTTGCTGGGTGCATCGAGCTGGGCGAAGATTTGATCTGTTTTATGATTAAGCGTGTGTTAGACCGCTGCAAACCTGAATTTGATACCTTAGAGCGCGATACAGGCAAACTTTCCTGCATAGCAAAGCCCTTCCCTCGCCTTCATTATAAAGAAGCCTGCGAAATCCTGGTAAAGAAAGGCACTGGATTTACGCCCGGTGATGATTTCGGCGCGCCGGACGAGGAGGCACTGGTTGAGGAATTTGACAGACCGGTTATCATACACCATTTCCCCGCGGCGATCAAGGCATTTTATATGAAATGTGAAGATGACGATCCGGAGACGTCTCTTTCGGCAGATTTCATCGCTCCGGAAGGTTTCGGTGAAATCATTGGTGCCAGCCAGAGAGAAGATGATTTAGAAATCCTGCGTAAAAAGATTGAAGCCCACAACCTGCCGATGAGTGAATTCGAATGGTACTTAGATGTCAGGCGATATGGCACTTTCCCCCACTCCGGCTTCGGCCTGGGATTAGAACGGACGATTGCCTGGATATGCGGTATACACCATATCCGAGAGACAATACCGTTCCCACGTATGATGCACAGACTGAAACCATAATTTGAGACTAATTTAATAATGGCATTACTGATAGCGAGCCTCTCTGCTGCAATCTTAGTTTATGTATTTATTATATATCCTACTCTGATCTTACTCCTGGATTCCAGGGAAACACGCCCGGTTACTCCCAGATGGACGGAACTCCCTTCAGTTACCATGGTATTTTCAGCACATAACGAAGAACAATCCGTCTCACAAAAGCTGGAAAACTCCCTTTCCTTGAACTATCCCGAAGACAAATTTAATATAATAGTAGTAGATGATGGATCAACTGATCACACGGCAGAAGTCATTGAAAAATTTGAGTCTAACCGAGTCAACCTCGTTAAACTCAGTAAGAAAGGCGGAAAAACCGCAGCTTTAAACCAAGCGGTTAAAGTCGCCGATGGCGAGGTACTGGTTTTCACGGACGCAAATTCTATCTATCATTCTGATGCCATCCTTCATCTGGTCAGATTATTTGATTCCGATGGTAAGATCGGGGTCGTCAGCGGCATACTCAAATACCAACAACATCCTGAAGCTGTAAGCGACGAAGAGAGTCGTTACTGGAGAATGGAGGTTCGTCTCAAGGAAGCCGAAAGTAATTTGGGTTCTATGCTGGGAGCTGTAGGATCTATTTATGCTATGCCCCGCGATCTGTTTGAGCCTTTACGCGAAGATTTGATAAGTGATTTTATCACACCTCTCCTGTTGGCCAAAAAGGGGTACAGAACTGTCTTTCAACCGAAAGCTGTGACCGTTGAGATGGGTACGCGCTCTCTTAGATCCGAATTCAGACGCAAGAAGCGCATAGTTCAACGGGGCTTATACGGATTATTGGCTCATAAGGAACTGATTAATCCCTTTGCTTCGGGTATGCTGGCGATAAAACTCTGGTCACATAAAGTAATGCGCTGGTTGACGCCAATATGGTTATTGGTTTTATTATTTTCCACCTGGACACTCCAGGAGCAAGCTATCTTCAGCTTATTGCTCTACCTGCAGTTATTAGGCTATGCTATGGGTTCTGCCGGTCTTTTGATCCACCTGATGGGGATTAAGCCGGGCATTTTACGGTTTCCGGCATACGTCTTGATGACTTTAGGTGCGGCGATTTCTGGTGTATGGGGTGCCCTTACTGGTAAAAAAGTAGTCACCTGGGAACCACAAAGATGAGTGATATTCGGGCACACATAATGGTGCAAGGGCGTGTGCAGGGTGTCGGTTTTCGCTGGTTTGCGCTCAACTATGCAGAAAAGTTGGGGCTTTTCGGTTGGGTACGTAACAATTTCAATGGCTCGGTGGAAAGTGAAGTGGAAGGAGACCGGTCGGCAGTGGAAGAGTATATAACACAGATGAAAGTGGGTCCACGCTGGAGCCACGTAAGTGCGATAGACTTAGAATACAAACAATACGAAGGAAAATATACTCACTTTGAGGTAACGAGGTAAGACATGATCGACCTGGAAGCTTTGATTAGAAACGTACAGGATTTCCCCAAAGAGGGGATAGGATTTAAGGATATAACCACACTATTGAAGGATGGCGCCGCGTTCAAGGAGACTGTTGATCGCATGTACGCACCGTTTAAAGATGATGGAGTACAAAAGATCGCTGGTATTGAATCGCGCGGTTTTATCTTCGGCGGAGCGATAGCGTACCGGTATAACCTACCGTTTGTTCTGTTTAGAAAACCGGGCAAGCTGCCTGCGAAAACGATAAGTGAATCATATGCGCTGGAATATGGCGAAGACTCCATCCAGATGCATGTAGATTCTGTTGAAAAAGGTGAGAGAGTGCTGGTGGTGGATGACTTACTTGCAACCGGTGGTACTGCGGCGGCCGCATGCAAATTAGTGGAACGTCGGGGAGGCGTTGTTGCAGGTGTTAGCTTACTTAATGAGCTTTCTTTTCTGTCGGGTAGGCAAAAACTGGAAGGACACAAATTGAGCGTTCTGATAGATTACGATTCGGAGTAGAAAAATCCCTTAATTGGAAGCATCCCGCGGTTCCAGTGAGTTACTGAACTGTAAACGAGGCACCGAGTTTAAGCACTCTGTGCCTCGTTATTAATTCGGCTGATTAGTTTTCTATATTATTCTATATGGATTTCCCTTCCCAGGTGCATTCACCCCATAAAAAACACTTGCCACATTTCGGTTTCCTAGCATGGCAGACTGTACGGCCAAACTGGAGCAGGTTCATATGCAGCGAATGACCCTTGCCTGCTGGTACATACGGCTTGAGCCGCCAGAAGGTCTTCTCTGCTGACATTTTATCGTTAACCCAGCCTAAGCGCTTTGCTATTCTATGAACGTGGGTATCTACAGGACATAGATCTCTTCCTAAGGTGGCCATTAATACAACCGCTGCGGTTTTAATGCCAACGCCCTTTTGTGTAGTCAAAAGCTTGATTGCCTCACCATTTTCTATATTTCCTAACGACTCAAGTGAAAGTCCGCCGAAATGTTGGGCTGCCCAGCGCAGAAAGTTCTGTATATTGGCAGCTTTTTGTTTGGAAAGACCAGCGATCTTAATAGCTTCTTCAACCTCATTTACCGGAGCATTTAAGACCTCAGTCCAAGTTCTGAATCGGCTGCGGAGGATGCTATAGGCTCTATCACGCAGCTTATCATTGGTATTCTGGGAAAGAATGGTTAGCATGAGAGAGTCGAGGGTATTAGATGGTCCTGGCCAGTTTTTCGCACCCTGGTCTTTTTCTAATATGGAGACCGCTAATTTAAGTCTTTTCTCGAGCAGATTGTCTGCGGATGTCATTGTTAATAAACACCTTAACGCGTATTCAGGTATTACCTGCCTACTCTTACTTCTTCATTTCAACTATAATCAAGGATAATTTTTCATCGATCTTTAGCACTCTGACAGGATTTTCTGTAGTTTCCGAAAGCTCAGATGCTTCTATTTTCGCTTTCTGCCCTTTGTAGAACCAGATAGAACCACCCGGTTTAACGAACGATTCAAATTCCCCAAATAACGCCGCAGAATTACCGGTGCCGCGAGTAGTTATAAGATCGAAATGATGCTGCCATCCAGCTCTATCCACGACTTCCTTTAAGCGGGAGTGTACCACTTCTACATTCTCAAGATTCAACTCCGTCACGACCCTCCTTAAAAAGGCTGCCTTGTTGCGCCTGGACTCCAGTAAAGTAATATTTAGATCCGGTCTATCGAATTTTATGGGCAGGGCAGGGATACCTCCCCCACTGCCAATATCAAGGAGGTTTGCCCCTTTAGGAACCTGTACTTCGGTAAGTGGAAATATGGATTGATGAATAAGCGTTGTCAACAAGTTGTCCACATCTCTTGCCGATACTACGTTAATTATTGTATTCCAATGACTTACGAGTTTAGCGTACGCTTGGGTGAGTTTGTAAAAGTCAGAGTTATTCACATTTATTATGTTCAATATTTTGTGCTTGGAAAGGTTCATTTCAGATGAGAATTTTATCCACAATCATCGACGCTAAAATGGGGGCTTGGAAAGCCTGCAAATGCCGCCACAAATATTTCTGTTATATCTTCAAGAGAAAACGCGACCTCTTTTCAAATAGACAATTAGAACGGTGATATCAGAAGCGCGAACCCCGGAGATCCGTTGAGCTTGACCAAGTGATATTGGTCTCATTTTTTCGAGGACGTCTCGGGCTTCGTTGGAAAGAGCCTTGATAGCAAAATAGTCAAAATTATCCGGAATCTTGAAATTCTCTAATTTGCGGAAGGATTCCGCTTGCTTACTTTGCCTGTTAAGGTAACCCTGGTATTTGATTTCAAGTTCAGCATGAAGGGCTGATTCACGGTTCTCCCTTACAAGAGTTCTTAGCATTTCTGGGAATTCATCATTCTGTGCTAAATCTACCAGCTTTATTTCCGGTCTTTTAAGCAAGTCCGCCGCTTTAACGCGGTTATCATCATGGGTGACTTTAGCTTTATGGAGCTCAGTTAGAATCTCATCTTTTAGTACTATAGATCTCTCTGTATCTTTCCATACTTGTCGATCTTGTAGTCCGATCTCTTTCGCGAAGGATATCAGCCGTTGACGAGCGTTGTCCTGCCTCAACAGAAGGCGAAATTCAGCCCTGGAAGTAAACATGCGGTAAGGTTCTTCTGGAATCTTAGTGATTAAATCGTCAATTAACACCCCGATATAAGCCTGATCTCGCCCAAGTATCACTGCTTCCTTCCCCAGTATTGATCGAGCCGCATTTATTCCGGCCATTAAGCCCTGTGCCGCAGCCTCCTCATAACCAGATGTGCCATTTATTTGTCCGGCGAGGTATAAACTCTTAATAATACGACACTCAAGTGACGCCGCTAATTGATCCGCGGGAAAAACGTCGTATTCGACCGCGTATCCGGGACGATTCATCCTCACTTCTTCTAAACCTGAGACGGTCTTTAAAGCAGTCAGTTGAACTTCTTCAGGAAGGGAGGTGGAAAAACCGTTGATATAATATTCATCCGTGTTTAGACCTTCCGGTTCGAGAAAAAGTTGATGCCGCTCTCGATTGGCGAATCGTACGACTTTATCCTCTATAGAAGGGCAATAACGTGGACCTGTCCCATTTATGCGACCTGTGTAAAGTGGAGACCTGTTGAGGTTATTCTTTAATATCTCATGCGTCCGGGAATTGGAATAAGTGAGAAAACAGGGTACTTGCTTTAACCTTTCCTCTGGAGGAGGATAAGAGAACCACACCGGCTCAGGATCTCCTTCTTGAAGTTCTAATACACTGAAATCTATGCTCTTGCCATCCAGGCGCGGTGGCGTTCCGGTCTTGAAACGGAGACAGCGCAACCCATAGGACTGTAAACGATCAGATAAACCTACCGCCGGCGATTCCCCAATTCTACCTGCTGGTTTGGACCATTCACCGATATGGATGAGACCAT
>CBDUWK010000004.1:0-16692 GCA_965370905.1 uncultured bacterium
CGGCATCGGTCTTTGCCGCTTCCCGGGCCAGGGCCAGGGAATCACCCGTGATGTTGCGGAAAAACATCATGCCACCACGATAACTGGAAAAGATGAAATCACCATCTCCATCTGCATCAATGTCAACACAATCAATTCCATCAGGTGCTATTAATTCTATATCTTCTCCTAAAAACGTTTGTGTGATCAATTGCATATTGGCGCTTTGGGGTGTTCCAATATTTTCATAAAACCACACAGTATTGTAGTAATTGAAATAGAAGAGATCGAAATCACTATCCTGATCTATGTCCGCAAAGCAAAATGGTCTACCACCCGTGGTGCTGATTCCCTGCCAGTTAAGGACAGGACTACCGCTAAAATTTGGTTGTGTACTGGAACCGATATTCTCCCAGAAATAAAACACCCCACTATTATCTGAAAGGAATAGGTCTTTATCGCCGTCAGCGTCAATATCAACCAGTCCGGGTCGTATGGATGCATGAAAATTCCAGGGAACCAGGTTTTCCGACACCAGATTAAAAACAGCGTGTTGGGGATTCCCTATGTTTTCATAAAAGTGCAACCCAGGATAGGGGGGATTGGGGATCACGCCTTCTCCGATGAAGAGATCGGGATCCAGATCATTGTCAATATCGGCGAAAAAAGGCGTGCCGCTGTTTACATGAATATCCTGATAGTTATCCGTAATCTGCAAAAAACTCGCCTCCTGATTACTGCCGATATTTTTATAGAATGTAAGATAATCAGGGGAACAGTACGCCAAAATGATGAAAAGATCATAATCAAAATCACCATCTATATCCGTCCCGTGATTATTAAGACTACCACCTATATCCCAGGTGAGATATTGCTCTGATAAAAGCGTCCATTCCGGAACCATTGCAGTGCCGGTATTCTCGTAAAATACGACGTCACCATAAACTGGAGAACTGGTGAACATAACATCCCTCCCAATCACCATATCCATATCTCCATCGCCCTCCAAATCCACAAAATCTGGTGAAGCTGCGTCAACCACGTCAATCCCATTGTAATTATTGCTGATAAGAGTGAAGTTGAAGCCCAACGAATCCGAATCATTGCGGTAAAACCAGATCTTACCGGTGGAATTTCCAATAAACAGATCTTCATCTCCATCACCATCGATATCCACGAAACAAGGGCTGGCACGCTGACCTACATCTATATCTTGAAACTGCTCGGTCACTAATACAAAATCGAAATTCTCGGGTGAACCGACATTCTGATAATAATGAATTTTACCCCACCAATTGTCACCTATGAACAGATCGAAATCATCATCCCCATCAATATCGGTAAATGCTACGGATCCGGGATTGGAGACCTGTATGTATTCCAGAGAATCTGTGATTAGTTCGAATTGCCAGTTTTGAGTATTTCCGACATTCTCCCAGAAATGAACTAAGCCATGCCCACAACTGGAAAATAGATCGAAATCGCCATCATTGTCTATATCCACGAAACATGGATCTGTCCTCCCCATATAAATACTATCTATATAAACACCGCCGAAGAAGCGTGTCCTATATTTGAATTCGGGCGATGTACTGCTACCAATATTTTCGTAATATATTATACGAGATCCGATACTGCTCAGAGAACCTATATTCCCTATAAAACAGTCGTAATCTCCATCAGCGTCAATGTCGCAGAATTCAGGAGCCGTCTCCGACTCTCCGCCAGTCCAGGGGGCAACAGGCTGCCAGCCGTTGATCTCCACGGGTATGGTGTCAAACTCCTGCCGGAACTGGAATTCCTGGGCGAGAAGCAGAGTGGGAAGAAGTATCAGTATGATTGTGTGCTTCATGGTTTTACCCTTTTTGGGATTTGGTAGGGGCGCAGCCCCGAGGGGGTAAACACGCTGCGCCCCTACTGGATTCCGGCCTGCGCAGGAATGACACGTTCTGGATCCCGGATCCCCATAGGGGCAGGCTAAGTCCGGGATGACACGCTCTGTGTGTCATTTCAACAACAGCATCTTGCCGACATCGTTGAAAGTTCCGCCGCGTTCCAGTCCCTCAGCATTGACATGGTAGAAGTAGACGCCGGAGGGAAGCTTGGAGGCGTTCCAGTGGATCTTCGGACAACCGGCATCATAGGTCTTTTCGTAAAGCAAACCGAGCAGTTGGCCCCTGACGTTATATATCTCCAATTTCACTTTCGACCGTTGAGGGAGTTCCAGAGGGATAATCGTCTCAGCGTTGAAAGGATTGGGATAATTCTGTAAAACTCTGAATTCTGTGGTAAGATTCGGCGGGTTGGAGGGATCTGAAATGCCGACAGTCTGGGTTAGTACGACGTTCAGGGTTTCGGCCTGGCCGATGGTGAAATCTTGATCGTAAATCCAGAGGGTATCGTAGCCATCTGCGGTAAAGCGTAGGTCATGCGTTCCTTCAGGGATGCCGGGGTAGAGATAAAATCCGGTGGTATCTGAGTGAGTTAATGTCCCTTCTGCAGGAATTTCTATTATGGCGTCCGAAATGGGCTCTGAAGTGGCCGAGTCGATTACGGTTCCCGTCAGCGTTCCTGAAATGGGAGCCAGGATAGCAGCTACGGCGGCAAAGGCGTCCAGGCGGCCGCATCCCCAGAGGTTGTCCTTACCGGGCTCTCCCCTATCTTCGGCGGTGGACATGATGGCTTCCGCCAGGTTTTCAGGTGAAGCGTAAGGATTAGCTGAGAGCATAAGGCAAATAGCTCCGCCCACGTGCGGCGCCGCGGCTTCGGTGCCTTCGTAGGTTTGAAGGTAACCTCCACCGAGGGCTGTGGTCAGAACTTCGGTGGGCGCGGTCAGATCCGGTTTGATCAAGCCGAGCTCCTGACCGCTCTGGTAAGGGTAATCGTTGAAAGCTACCGGCCAGGAAGCTTGCCAGAGATAGTTGGGATTTAAAGACAAGATGTCATCCAGGAACCACGATGAAGGACCGACGCTCGAGTAGTCTTTTAATAAGTAATTCTGATCGTAAGCTCCCACAGCGATCACGGCTGAAAGCCCGCCCATGACAGTCTGGTCGGGATGCAGCCAAGGCGGTGGGCAGTTTGCTGGCGAAGGGATATTGAAGGGAATGGGATTATTGACCAGTTGATCACCTACGTTGCCGATAGAATTCACACAGATCAGGCCGGCTTGCAGGGCATCTTGCATACACTGACGCATGGCGGCGTAATCCGGCTGGGGATCGAATTGCCACCAGTAGGTCAGCGAACTTACAACCACATCGGCGCCCATCATGAGGGCATACTGCAGAGCTTGCAGGTACCCGGTCTCGCCCGCCAGGTAATTTTTAAGAATCATTATAGTCGCCTCAGGAGCGACACCGGTGCTGCTGCCGCCGGATCCATCGCCTGCAATAATCCCCGCCAGAGCGGTACCATTACCGTGGGCGTCCATCACCTCGTTGTTCTGCAGGTCGAAATTCCAGCCACGCAGATCGTCGATATAACCGTTTTGATCGTCGTCAATACCGTTGTAATCGGACGAATCCACAATACCGTTACCGTTTAGATCCTCGCCAGGATTAATCCAGACGTTACCCATAAGATCGGGATGCTCATAATCGACACCCGTATCGAGAATGGCAACAAGAATTCCCTCACCCCGGCAGCCCAGATCCCATACCAGGGGCGCTCTGACGTCTTCCACCCCCCAACTAATTTCATCGGTATGCAGGGGTGTGCTGTATGGATCAATGGGATTGTTATGCCGGGAATGTGATTGAGAAACAAAAAGGACGGCAAACAGGCAGACAAAGTAGATTATCTCTTTCCTGATCACGGCGTTAGACCTCGTGGAAAGACAAATGGTATTGAATATGGTTTAATTTCGGAAACGCAATGCGTTTACCATAAATGTAAGCGGAAAACAGGGCAATGTCAAGCAATATTCTCGATCACATCGAAAAAGCGCGTGGAGCGGCGGATTTTTCGGTTCATTTCAGTTCAAGTTTTGGGTTTATTCTGCCGATTAATAGATAGTGATTAGCACGGATACCCTGACCCACCAGATAAACTATATGAATATTGGCGGATACTTATGGATATAGGTACAGTAGGCGGACTGTTATTCGGTCTAATCTGCGTTTTCGGCTCCTTCATGATTGAAGGCGGCGCCTTAGGCGCGCTCATATTGCTGCCTGCTATTGTAATCGTGGTTGGTGGAACTTTCGCTACTGCGTTTATCGGTAACAGCCTACAGACGATCCTATCTCTCCCCCAGGTGATCAAGGTAGCCATTTTTCCTAAGACTCAGGAATTTAAGAAGACCGTCGACACTCTGGTGGATTTCGCCACGGTCGCCCGCCGCGACGGCGTCCTGGCACTCGAGAGGGAACTCGACACTATCAAGGATTTTCCTTTCCTCCACAACTGCATGCTACACCTCATCGACGGTCTGGACGTTGAGTCAGCTTCAAAACTGATGGAGGAAGAAAAAGATTATATCTTAGACAGGCATCATTCAGGCGCCGGTATCTTTAAAAAAATGGGCGGTTACGCGCCCACGATGGGAATCATCGGCACGGTTATGGGACTTATACAAACCTTAGCGAGCGCGGGCGGCGATCCCATTGAACTGGTGCATCATATCGCTACTGCATTTATCGCCACTCTGTGGGGCGTTTTTACAGCTAATCTCATTTATTTGCCACTGGCGGACAAGTTAGAGTTCTTAAGCGGAGAAGAATCACTCCTGCTGGATATAGTATCGAACGGTATTAACGCCATTCAAAATGGCACCAGTCCGACTCTGATCAGGCGTAACCTGGAATTGATGCTTCCGCCCAGCGAAAGAATGGTCACAGTCGAAGAAGGTGAAGAGGAATAAAGGGGGCTAATGGCGAAGAAGAAAAAAGGCGGAGGGCACGAGGGTAGCAAAGAGCGCTGGTTGATCACATATGCAGACCTCATTACCCTGCTTTTAGGTCTCTTCGTGCTTTTGTGGACAATGGGTTTGGCTGATCTGGAAAATTACGGCAGGATGGCGGCCGCGATGAAGACGGTATTCGGCGGCAAGGCATTGGTACCCGGATTGCCAGCCAAAGTAAGCGCAGCCGGCCCGTTTCTCGATGCCGACGGGGGATCATATCCTGACACCTCAGAAGCCTATCTCACGGTAAAGCTGGAAGAAGCCTTCGAAGCAATTTCGGAGATATCAGGCGGAGTTTCGGTGGAGATAGAAGAGAGAGGGGTTGTCGTACACCTTACGGAGACAGTTTTATTCGATCTTGGAAGGGCAAAACTGCAGGAGAATGCAAGATTATTACTTCGGGAAGTTGCGTCGGTATTAGCTCGCAGCGGCCGCCCCATAATGATAGAGGGACACACGGATAACCTACCCATTAGCACTATGGAGTATCCCTCAAACTGGCAATTATCCGCGGCCCGAGCCGCAAACGTAGTATATTTTTTAGCGAATCAGGCTGGCGTTCCGCCCGGCCAGCTCTCCATCGCCGCGTATGCCGACCAACATCCGATAACCACCAACGACATACCTGAGGGCAGACAGCAGAACCGGCGCGTGGACATAGTATTTCAAAAAGGGCGCTGGGAATCGAGAAAAAGCCACTCAGAGAAGATTTTAGAAGTGATAATGAGCAGTACAGCCAGTTCACTGCAATAAAAAAGCCGGCGGATAGCCGGCTTTTTAAGGTTATATGAAGACCGATCTATCTCAGCAAGACGACCTTTCTCAAAAAGTTCCAGCCTTCTCCAATCACCCGGACGAAGTAGAGACCCGAAGGTGCGTTCAGATCCGACCAACTTAGCTGGTGCGACCCACTGTCCATCCAACCATGCCAAACCTGTGCGTGCACACTGCCTTGAATGTTAAAAATATGAACCGTTACATCTTGTGATATCGGTAGATCGAAACCTACACTAAGTTCTGCATTGAAGGGATTGGGATAGCAGGAAATGTGAAAATCCCGGGGCAATTCCGGATCTTCTTGAATTCCAACTGTACCGGTGAGTGGGATAGTAAGGTTCCCTGAAGGTGAATGTATGGTAAGGGTTTCATTATAACTGCCACCGGCAGAAGGTGTGAAGGTAACAGTCACAACCAACGAATCTTCAACCGCGAAAACCTCGCCCTGAGTGACATTTACGGTGAAATCCGGATGAGTGGTGGTAATATCCGTGATCTCCAGCAGGCCTGTCCCTCCGTTGTAGATTACCAGTTGGAGCTGTTCTGATGATCCCACGGAGATATCAGTGAATTCGAGATGGTCAGGGTCAGTAGTTACTTCAGGCGCGAATAACGAATCGAGGATCTCAGTAGTACGCTGAACAAAATAATCAGGGCCGAAAATATAAAGATCTTCGGAGAGAACCAAGATCCAATCGGTACTGACGATTGAAGTCCAGGGTAACAGCGCAATTCCCCAGTTGGCAGTGTCTGCATAAGCTTCACTTACGCTTCCATTAGTATCGGCAAGGACTGGGTAGGACAGGTTAAGTGTGTTTTTCCACGTTAGGGCAGTTTGTGGTGTTTCATGGTACCCTATGGCTAGAGCCTGCACGCCGTATTGGTAGTAAGGCTGCCAAATTGCGGTTTCGATGAGCTGATTCTCAACTCCGCAATCCGGTCAACCGGTTTCCCAGAAGGCCATCATTATTATTCTATTCGGGAAATCGGAGAGGGAAACGGGATTTCCGTCGGAATCCAGTAGAGTGAAATCATCCACATGATCACCAACGAAGTATGGTGGCTGAGCATACGCCGGGGCGAGTAGTAGACATATCATCAGGAGGGCAAAAATTATTGTTTTCATGATGTCTCCTTATAAATTATAAATCAATCTCGAATAACAAAGTAATAAATAATTTCCTATAAGTCAAGTGCAAATTATTACCACATTTTATTAAACAAAAGGCATTGTGCTTTAAAGCCAAGCATTATCAGTTTAATGTAAAAATAAAACGACCTTCTGGGGGATGGCCGTTTAAGGAATATTTTTGAGAGAATGATAAAGACAAGTTACTCCAGTTCAACTGGTGATTCAACGTCGAACATGGCATCTTTCAAGTCCAGATAATCCATGTACTTAAATTCCTCATCTTCGATATATCTTTCGAACCTTTCGATAATGAAATTTATTCTGTGGGTTTCCCGCAAGCTGGTTTCCACCAAGTTTTTTACCTTTTCGAGGTTGTAATCCGAACGTTTGCACAATTCAGCTGAGAAAATAATGGGCATAACTCCATTGTTAAGGTGATGTGCCAGGGTCATCATAATTCGCTTCAGGGTTTCTATTTGTACCTTTTTCTCTCTTTCCCTATTTTCCATTGCCTCCATATTCTTGCGCCAGTTGTAATTTTCCACTGTACGTTCGATAATATGCGGCAGCAAGTGATATATATCAATGGATTTAACAATGAATTCATCCGCCCCTTCTTTTAGCGATTGTACCGCTATCTCGAGAATTTCCTCCCCGGTGAGCATGATAATCGGGCCATGATCTCTATCATGCAATTGGCGAAGAATATCCAATCCGGTCATATCAGGGAGGTTATAATCCACAATAATAACGTCATACAGGCTAACGTCTTTCCCTAAGGCTTCTTCCCCAGTGGAACTAATCGTGACTTCAACTTCGTCGAAGGCATCTTCTATCGAATTCCGGGTCAAAAGCGCCTGGTCACGATCATCCTCAATTATCAGGATCTTCAGCATATATCTCCGTAAGCATCTTCTCCACTTCGGTTATCTGGATCGGCTCGCGCTCTGCATTCAAATCTACTTTCGAACGCTTTAGAGTAAAATAAAAGGTGCTTCCCTTACCAGGTTCTGATTCCACCCAAACATCTCCACCATAAAATTCGACGACTGCTTTTACAGTAGCTAATCCAACTCCAAGGCCGTCAACTTTACTAACTTCCCGGCTTTTTATCCTCCTGAATACGCTGAATATTTCACTCCTCTCTTCAGGGGGTATCCCTATCCCGTTATCAGTAATGTAAAACAGGTGGTCTTCCGGATATTCAGACCATCCGATAATGATTTCAGGTTCCTGTTGCTCCCCCATATACTTAATTGCATTATCTATCAGGTTTAAAAACAATTGCCGAATACGATCCCGATCAGCCCGAATAGCCGGTAAAATTTCAGTGACGTTCAGACGTATGTCTCTCTCTTCCAGAATACACGAAAAATCCGTTCTTATCCGCCCTAACAGTTCCATCAGGTCTATTTCTTGTTTCCGATTGGGGCGGTTTTTCAGCCGTGATAGCTCCAGCAGCTGTTCGATCATTCTCAGTTCATGGGTGACATTGGTGTAAATTCTTTTCAGTTTATCTCTCGCATCATCATCTAATACGTCGGAATATTTTCTTTCCAGCGTACGCACAAGACCGCCGATATTGCGCAATGGCGCTCCGAGGTCGTGTGATACAGCGCGCAGAAAGTCATCTTTTTCAGATATCTCGCGTTTAAGTCTTAAGTTCGCAATCTCGAGGTCCTCAGTGCGTTTAGCAACCTGATGTTCGAGATCCTGGTTCAATCTCGCCAGTTCATCAACATAGTGGTCCTTCTGAGCAACAGCTTCTTTCAACCTTGAAGACAGGTCATTAAATGCAGCAGCCAACTTACTGACTTCATCATTCCCCTGCACAGGTATCGGTTCGCTAAAATCCAATTCAGCCATTCGTTCGGTCATAACAGTTAGTTTTCCGAGGGGATCAGTTACTCTCTTCGAAATCCAGAGGACGAATTGTCCTATAAAGAGAAAAATGATGAGTGATAATGCTCCAAGATAGACAACTGTTAAAATTCCGACATCTTCAAGATATTCCATGGAACGGTATGAAGCATAAAAGCTCTGATTATTACCTATGAGCTCCGGTATAATGAAGAAGGCGCATTGATATGTTATATCATCCACCTCAATATTCTTCATTATCGTTTTTCCAGCGAGTACGCCTGTGATTTCGTTACCGGTTAACATCTCCGATATGGGTGGAAGAGGTTCAGAGCCCTGAGGTACAATGGCGAGTTGGGTCGGATCTGTCCAAATAGCCAAGTTGTCACCAGGCAAATTTCCGAGTTGTTTAATTAGGTCATTATCGAGTTTCATCCCAATACTCAAAGTTCCCAGCAGGTTGCCGTCCTCTTTCACCGGAAGAGTTGCAGTAATGAAGATTTCGTCATTGGATCTAAGAATGCCGTGACCATAAGAGCTCTTGTTCAGTACGAGATTAACCAATGGATTATTGCTTTTTTCCCCTTTGGATAGAGTATCCTGTAATTGAAAAATGATTGACCCTGATGAATCGGTAACTTCGGTATAATCCATATGGTTGACTGTAACTAACTTGGTTAAATAATCTAATATCGCTTCATCGTTACCATCTCGAATGAAGCTATGAAGTTCATTAGAAGTAGAGATCATTCTCCCTAACGAGGTTAGCCCGTCATTCATGACCTCCAGAGTGACCGGCAGCGTTCTGGCAACGGATGCCAGTTCCATAGCACTTTTACTGCGAACTTTGCTCTGAAAATGGACTACAGTCAAAACGCCCCCAGCTAACAGAGCGAAGAGGCTGTAAACACCCATAAAGAGCGCCACTTTTTTTCTAAGTGAACCCATTACGATGTCCCTATTTTTCTAAATCAACTGTAAGAATCGATCGGAAGTCGATGCTCAGATAGGAGAATCTACTCACTTAACCAAAATATCACAAGTGAAATGCCTATTTATTTGAGGGTTGGTGTCAATTTAAAGCGAAAGTAGGAAGTAAAGGCAAGATGTGGCGGAAAGCTTTTTTTGCATATAGATCAACTAAATATCTTTTTTATCTCTTAAGCTCCTCTGATATGCCCATTCAATAGTTTCCGGGTTTTTAGCTACTTCAGTGCACAAATACTTAGGGTCAGGTTTTACTCCGATCCGCCCCAAGTCAAGCCTATCGGCATCCCAGCATGTCTGCGCACTTATATCCACTTCGGTTTGCCCATCGCTGTGATACCTGACCGCATAAATCAGAAGATCGAAATCTGCATTAGACAAAATGCTGAATTGATCACGATGTTCGAGGGCAAATTCCGCTGACCTCTGGCCATGCTGGAGATCAAAGCCATTATTGAATCGCCCCACGTCATGAACAAAGGCGAACAGCTCCACGATATCGCGATTAGCGGCTGTTCCATCCACTAGCCTGATCCCATTCTCCCGCACGCGGTTCCAGTGATTGAGGCCGTGAAGACCATTTAACTCAAGTTTGAACTCTTTTTTTATCAGTTCGAACAGCTTTTTTGCGATCATGACTCTATCGTGATGTTTTTTTGTCGTACCAATTATATCTGCAATTTAAAAATGAAGGGCGCAGTATACCGCGCCCCTCATTTTGTCGATTCAACTTACAATTATTTTGCTATTTCATCAATACCATCTTGCCCGTTGCTGTAAAGTCACCTACTCTTAGACGGTAAACATAGATGCCCGAAGCCATGCCTGAGGCGTCGAAAGCTGCATTGTGGATGCCTGCATCGCGGTATCCATCAATTAAATTCCGCACCAACCGTCCGTTGACATCATATATCTTCAGTGAGACTCTGCCCGCTTCGGGCAGGGCATAGCTGATTGTGGAGGTTGGATTGAACGGATTCGGATACACTCCCAACACTTCGTATTCGGTGGGCAGCGCCAGCTCTGTGCCTGTTATGATCTGGTCCCATGGATCTGGCAATCCCGCCGGGTAGAAGGGTACGAATCCGCTTACGGCAGCTCCCTCTTTGACAAACTCGAAACTATCTTCGACGTAAGCCAGGTCGGGATGTTCACCTAACTTCATCACGTACTTATAGTTACCACCAGCAGAACCACCTGGTACCGGGTAGGACAAACGGGGACGGTCAATTATCCAACCGGGGGCGAAACCTTGAATATAGCGCTGCAAGATGGTGACGGGTGCACCATATTCATAGATAACATCGATCCACGCATCGAAATTCGCCGGCGCGGTTCCTACGTTCTCGATGTAGAGATCATAGTAGATATCTCCGCCACCGGCAGGGACCGGGGATCCCGAAACGTAGGTCAATTCCAAGGTCAGTTCGGGTTGTCCGCCCTCTGAGCCTGTGGTGTAGGTAATGGTTCGTTCAGCTTCGACTTCCCAGGCATGCGGGTCATAATCACCATTGTAGCCGTATTGGATGCCATCGTTCTCAGAAGCATTTTCGATACCGAAGGTGGCTGAGGAAGCGTTGGATACCAGATTATACTGTACCTCGATAATGCCGTCACCTGTCAAAGTGGGATAGAAGGCAGGATCGTAGAGGATCACTTCAAAGGTTTCGCGGGTACTGGTAGCCCCGTAGTGACCGATATTGTACCATTCGATCACATAATAGTGTTCAGCCGAATTGTGGTAGGTTGCCACTTCCGTTTGACCGGTAACGGGGTAGAGGTCATCCCAGAAGGGCGCTATCATGTTGGGCGGCCCAGATGCGTTCGGGATGCCATAGTTGGAATAGGTCGATTCGGTGACATAGCCCATAGCCATCCAGCCGTTGGAACAGACAGAAATCTGCGTGAAGCTCTGTCCGTAATAGTAGAAGGTGAAGGGCAGATTTTGCTGTTCGGTATCATCGTCCGAGGTGACTCCGAAGGTGCTGCCAGGGCCACCTTGAGATGGAGCAATTTCAATCCAGTTATAGGGATTGGATTGACCGCCGTCGTTGTTATCCCAGGCCCAGTAACCGTGGTTGTCTGGACCTGTGGGTAGATTGCGTTCATCTCCTACGACGAGGTCAAATTCAATCAGGGCGGTATAACCACCATCGGCTACCACGTCCAGGGTGAAGGTGACTATGGTACCGCTCGGCATACCCTCCTCAGCCGAGACATCGAAGGAAACCATAGCAGATGCGCTCGGATCGATATTTCCGAAGTTACCCGGATTACCTGTAACAGTAACTCCGGGATCATCCGCAGATAAAATGCCCACGACATTGTCCGCGGCTGAATGACCATCGTTGCTAACCGTCAACTCAAAGTCGGTATTTTCACCCGGATCGAGTTGTCCGTTGTTGTTACCTAGTGGATCAAGAATAACCAATCTTTCTATCGCAACTTCAGGAGCATTGGCTATCAGCGTGAAGAAACTTTCCCAGGATTCGGGACCCGCAGTGGCCGTCAGCGCGAATACAACTATATGCTGATCTTCCACACTGGGATCTACTTCGACCCTGAACCCGTCGGCAATGGTGAGTGAATCGCCGGAATTGATGTTTCCATACGGTTCGGATCCATCCAGAATGGTGACCAGGAGATCATCCGTATCTATAGTGACGTTGACATTATTTGCATTTTCAACCCCGACATTTTTTACTTCTATTGACAGATCAATTGTCTCCCCGAAGTCCCACTGGCCGTTGTTGTTGCCCATCACGGCATCGTTTATGCTGCAATTATTGTAAATCACATATGGACCAACCGCTGGTATCACGTCGATACCCATCTGGTACGTCAAGTAGTTGTGTGCCGATACCGATAAGGTCAGTGTCCCTGGCAAAACCGGTCCGGGATCGAACTCCAGTGTGATCGAACCGGTGGCATCCGTATAACCGCTAGCATAAACTTCACTATTCTGAGCGCAGACCAAAGCGCCTTCAAAACCCACCGAAACAGTTAATGTACTGGTACCGATATACATCTCCAGGGGATGATTGACCGTCATTGTCTGCATGGTATTCGTCCAGGCATCGATACAGGCATCACCCATCCAGAGGTACGTTCGGATGTTCGACTCTCCCAGTGTTCCATGAAGCTGGTAAACGGTGACATTGGCGAAGTTCGTGGCATAGCCTATATGATTGATGCTCAGATCGTAGATGGCCTTGTAGAACTCCTTATCGTAATCGTGATTAGGAATGGTGTACGAAGGGATGATCGCCGAGTGAATTGCGACCGATGCGGCAGGGGCTTTCATCATTGATTCCGCAAAGCAATCTCCGGCGTAGCCCGGAAAATCCATATTGTCGCAGCAGACGTCGAAATGCACGAAATAGCGATCGTAGTTCGTCAACTGCATAATGTGGGTAGCATTGAAGTCACCGGTCGGACCCCACTGCCACCAGGCAGTCTGTGATCCGTGACCACGGTAGTTCAGGATACCGGAACTGTTGGTGTTGAGGTAATTGATGACATCCTGGTTCGTGGCGCCGGCGCCGCCGTAGGCAGTCCCAAAAATGGGTACCTGAATGGCATAAGGATAGGTGCGGATTTGTTCCTTACACAAGGTGTACTTCTGCGGATACTGTTCCGAATGTGCTACCAGCAGGGTGTGTTCCGCCCAGTTGGACACTTCCGGTGCGGTCAGATAATCCATGGTCTTGGTGATCTGATGCTCCAGATCAGTCATGGTGTCATATACGATCCGACCTATCGCCAGATCGGCGAGATAATCGCCAGCGCCGTCCATCATGGTGTACCAGGAGTCGGAATAGGAATCCACCCAGTAATACATGGGAACGTCCACTGCTGTAGGTCCACCGCTGTAATAAGCGTCCCCTACTATCATCACATACTCCAGATCATAGGCAGTGTACAACTGCGTGATGTATGCCTTGATCTCTTCCGGTGTGTCGAAATCGGCGGCGATGGTCCTGCACTCGGCTTCATAGCCCTGTGCATTACGGAAATCCAGCAGCGGTTGAACATAAGGAACCGCTTCTTCCTTGCAGACCAGCAGCCACTTGGTGCCGGGATTGTCCAGACCACCTGAATCCAGAGTGTAACCCAACTGATCGAAATTTATCACCGCACCCCGATAAAGCTTCTGAAATTCCGGATCGATGGGACGACGCGTACGCGTGAATTGATGAATCGTATTCGTCCCGAAGTATTCCACCCGTACCCGCATTTTCGTCGCCACGGTCAGCTCTCCCGAACCCACGTCATAGCTGATGGGCCGAACTTCTAACCGGGTCAGACGAACGTCGCGCCATATCTGCGGTTCACCGACCACCGCGTTAAATTTCGGATAGGTGGCATTACTGTTGTAAAATTCCTTGTCGATGACAAAGGTGGGGGCTCCCTCTCCGTCAATCTCCAACTCCTGCGCAGGCCATACGTAATACCCTTCCAGAGTTGTCGATTCCAGAACCTCCATAGTAACCTTCAGGTTACTGAAATCCGGAATACCCACCAGGCTGGTTACAACCGGTAACTCCGGCCGTCCCACTGTGCGCAAGGCCGCATTGTCACCAAAGCTCAGCTGATGGTAAATCGTGCCTGATTCCAGGGCTTCCTCGACGTAAAATCCGTGTACCGTAACGTCGAGGGTGGTCGCTGCTGGCGTGTGGGAAATCAACTCAACCTCCGGGACGCCGGGACCGCCGCCGTCAACCGAAATCCACTCCGCGCCTGCAGGGGCAAAACAGAGCATTAATGCCAGTAAGCCGCTACCCAAAACCACTGTCGTCTTTCGCATTGTCTTCTCCTCTATCTGATTTACGTTCGACATCGAAAATATAAGTTAAGCAAATTTTTATCAGATGTCAAGTGATTGGACCAGATTTGCTTCTTAATCTCTTTTTGCGACCCCCGGAATCGATCTAACATTTATCCATCAGAAGGGAACGTCGTCTTCCGCTGGTGGCGACGTATCGTCAATAGGATCTGGTGGAGGGGGGATGGGTTCGCCTCTACCGGAGCCTTCTGGTGGTGGATCCAGTAAAATAATGCTATCAGCTACTACTTCGGTCATATACTTTTTGACACCGCTCTGATCTTCCCAGCTTCGATGCGTCAATCTTCCCTCAACATAAATTCGTGAGCCTTTCTTGGTGTAGTTGGTTACGAATTCTGCCTGGTTTGCCCACACCACAATATTATGCCACTGGGTTTCATCCTGCCATTCACCATTTTTGTCTCGCCACTTTCGACTCGTCGCTATAGAGAATGATGCAACGTTGGTTCCAGAAGAAGTAGCCCGCATTTCGGGATCCCGTCCCATATTACCGATTAACATTACCTTGTTCAATGAGCGTGCCATGATTGAACCTCCTGCGGTCTGAAGCCGCGATACTTATTCATTAATTACTATAGGATTAATCTATTATGCGAATACGCTTCTTAGAAAGAGAGCGCAAAAACAGCCAGATTCCAAGTCCCACGCCTATCAGGTCGGCGATGGCGTCCCAGGGTGTGGCAATTCTTCCCGGCACGAAGGATTGATGCCATTCGTCTCCTGCCGCGAAGAGGGCTCCGAATACAACAGTGATCAATATCCAACGTTTAAAGAGCCAGGGTTTTCCTGAAAAGTAGAACGCTCGAGCGTTCAAGTATCCCAACATGCCGAATTCGATTATATGCGCCAGCTTATCCCAGGAGATATATTTTCCCTGTGGGATGAAAGCTTTAGGATACGCTGAAAGAGCAAATATGGCGATAAGCCAGAAGATCAGCGGCAGCCAGATTCTCAGTGGAGAAATCCTGGGGATTTTAGCATTTTGCAACTTCGGCATCAGGAGTCAGGGCTGATCATTCGGATAGCTTCAGGCAGCATTCTATCCAGGTCTCCAGCCATGGTGGCTGCCACGCCGATCTCTTTGGCGGCGATATCTCCCGACAGGCCGTGCAAGAAAACCCCAGCACAAGCCGCGTGAACGGGCGGACAACCCTGCGCCAATAATCCCAATATCATACCGGTAAGGACATCACCCGATCCCCCGGTCGCCAGGGAAGGACCTCCGGTCGGATTACAATAGACTTCTCCGCCCGGATCGGCGATAATAGTAGGCGATCCTTTCAAGACTACCACTGATCCCCAAGCTTTTGCTTTCTGAGCCGTCAGATCCACCCGTTGCGATAGTATCTCCGGAATTGGGATTCCAGTCAGGCGTGAAAATTCACCCGGATGAGGAGTCAGTATGGTTCCGGGCGGAAGCAAGCCAGAGAAATTCTCCTGACTTCCCAACACATTCAAGCCGTCAGCATCTATGACCAGAGGTTTGTTAAGATTGGAAAGCAGTAGTTTGACAGTTTCCTGAGTATCGGGGTGCTGTGACAATCCTGGACCGATACCGACCGCATCCGCCCAGGAAACCATCTCTTCTATATCGGGTATAGCCTTTGAACAAAGACACCCTTCTTTATTTTCTGCCAGCGGTCGGGTCATCACTTCTGTGAGTTTTGCTTCGAGAACTGGGTTTAGTCCTATGGGGACACCCAAGATCACCAGCCCAGTGCCGATTCGTAGCGCGGCCTGACCGCAGAGCGCGGCTGCACCGGTCATACCCGGTGAACCAGCCACGATGAAGGCCCGGCCACAATCTCCTTTATGTGAAATGGGAGAGCGCTCCGGAAACATTTTGGCAACATCTTCATTCTCGATAAGGTTAAACGAGATATGCTTTCCAGCACGTACCGCAGGTGGCAGAGAGATTATCGCAACCGTAACTTCGCCTGCCAGATCCCTTCCCGGTGGTAAAACCAGACCACGTTTCAATAACCCCATGGTAACAGTCCAGTTTGCCACGATGGCGGGACCTTCAGCGGCGCCTGTGTCGCCCTGCACTCCGGAAGGTATGTCGACCGCCATCACCGGTTCAGGGCGGTCGTTTATCCATTCTATCAGCCTGGCGATAAAACCTCTTGACGCTCCGTCTATGCCGGTCCCCAGCAGTGCGTCAACTATCATGTCCGCTTCTGCGAGATTGGGCAGAGGGTCTTT
>CBDUWK010000005.1:0-16462 GCA_965370905.1 uncultured bacterium
CGCCAATGCAGTACTCACGCATGGGCCCGACACCATGTGTGAGTACGATCCATCCTTCATCGGTTTCCAGGGGTGAGCCGCAGTTGCCGATTTGAATAAATTCCCAGGGGAGTGTTGGTTCCTGTATGATTTTGGACTCCTGCCAGAAATGGATATTGTCTGAAAACATGATGTGATTGTTTTCTCCGTCCTGGCGCGAGAGCATGACGTAACGATCATCAATCTTACGCGGAAAAAGAGCCATGCCCTTGTTCTGTACAGCCTTGCCGTTGAGGGTTAATATGTTAAATTTGATAAAATCCTTTGTTTCAATTAGCTGCGGGAGGATATTAAAGCCGTTATAGGCCGTATAGGTCGCATAATAGGTAACCTCACCATTGTCATCGATGAATTTCACGAACCGGGCATCTTCAATGCCTCTGCTTTCGTTTTCCGAAACGGGAAAGATAACCCGTTCGGATATTCTGTAATCGGGTCGGAAACTCACCTCATAATTGGAATTGGCAAGCCAATACATGACCTCGAAGGTCTCGTTTTGACGCGCCTCGGAAAGAACATTTTTTGCGCGAGACTCTTCAATTCTTTCTTTTAACTCATTATAGGTGAAATCTTCCGGTAGCTGATTCAGGACATGTGCTGTTATCTCATTGCAGACCGCCATTTCATTGAGCTTCAGTTGGAAGAGATGCCGGTCGTAAACCTGGTCTAATTGGAGGTCCGGAGTTTCTACATAATCGCTGATCGGGTCAAAGAGAATCGTATTGTACTGGTCCAGGACGCCGCTGCGAAATTCAATAGAGGAAATATGGCCTTCGCCGGTTGCCCGCAGGCTCATGATAAAGCGCAAGCTGTCTTTTTCCAGATTGCTTTGATCCGGGTGTGAGACGATTGAAGGGTTAAAAAGGGCAGCCGATTCAATGGAGTACTCCATGGTAAAATAGGCCCCGATAAGAGCTCTTTTTGTTTCACTGAGCTCAGTCTTATTAGGAATATATTCTTTTACTTTATTCAGATTAAGTTCAAAAAGATGTCTGATGTCTCTGTGCCGTTCAGAAAAATCAAGCATTATTTGTGAAAGAAGTGTTTCGGCTGTCGTTTCTGGCAAGTTCAATATTCGTTCAATGATTTTAGGTATGCGATGCACTCCGTCGGGCATATAAAGGCGGATTATTATGCGTGAATTGTCCCTTAGAATTTTTTTCTTTTTTCTTTTTACTTTCGGTTTTGGATATTTTGTTACGTTCATATTATTGTACCATCAATAAAGTTTGATATTGCGTGCATTGCATTGTAAATCTGTCTAGCAGGGTTGATTTTCTATTCCGGCATATCCTCGAAACTTATTTCGGTCAGTTTAAACAATTATTGCGGCTATTCTGGTTCGCAATAAGCCGGTTATTATATCTGATAATAAGCTACAGAGGCGGCCGGAAATCTATCAAACAAAGCTGGACCAAGTCATCAATCACTGCCGTGCCGGCGCACATGACGGTATCAGCACCGCCCCAATAGATTTTCACCGTACCGTCGTCTTCAGGAACAGCTCCGCAAGTAAAAACAACATTGGGAACGTAGCCACTCACTTCCCAGGGATTCTCAGGCTGCAGTATCCACTGATCGGAAACGCCGACGATTTTTGCCGGATCGTTAAGGTCGTGAAGGGCGGCGCCAAGGCGATACAACGCCCCCGCCATGGTTTTAAAAACCCCATGGTAAATATGCAGCCAGCCCTTGTCGGTTTTGAAAGGCGGTGCGCCTGGCCCGATTTTCATTTCATCCCAGTGATAGGGCACCGGCTTCATAATCACCCGTGAATCGCCCCAATGAACCAAGTCCGGAGAATAGGAAATCCAGATGGACCAGGGTGATATTTCGGAATGCGGGCGGTCAAGTCTTACATACCTGCCGCCGAATTTTGCAGGAAAAATGACGACGTTGCGAAGGTCGGCCTGGGTTATAAGCGCAATACGCTCAACTTTTATAAAATCCATGGTGCGCGCAAGGACAATTCGAACACCGTGCCGGGAATAGGCGCTGTATGTAAGCAGGTAGTCGTCCTCTACCGGGCAGATTCTAAGGTCTTCGATTCCGAACTCTTCATATTCCGCAAAAATGTTGTCCTTTGCCGGGGTGAGAAAGGGTTCGGGGTGAACCGTGAAGGAAAAACCATCATCACTGTCGGCCCTGCCGATGATGGAGCGCCCGTTGAGCCTGTGTGACCTGAAAAGCATGATGTAGCGGCCGTCATGCTTGACGATACCAGCATTGTGAACCGTGGCTACCGGGTAGGGAACATCCTCTTTTGTGAGAATGGGATTTTTCTTGTAACGTTTTACAATGGGTTTTTGAATGGTCATAATCGCGCGTAACCAAATTATAGTTTTTAGCTGTTATCCTGTCCAATAGCTTAGCAGTTGTTTCAGACTCTACCGAAATCATCCTCAAAGCGTTCTATATCGTCCTCTCCGAAATAATCGCCGGTTTGGACTTCGATGAAGCGCACATTTTTTGAACCGAAGTTGGCGATTCTATGCAGGGCGCCTTTGGGGATGTCTACAGACTGTCCCGGTGTAAGCTCAAACGTTTTATCGTCAAGAGTTATTTGGGGCTGGCCGTCGATGATATACCAATGTTCGGACCGATGCCGGTGCCGCTGTAAGCTCAGACGCTTTTCGGGGAAAACGACAATTTCCTTGCTTTTATATGTATCATCGTCCGCCAGGATTTTATAATGCCCCCAGGGTCGATGCTCTTCACGTTTCGTCTTTTCAAGAACCGTTTCATAGACCTGAATATATTCTTCAACCATGCGGTTGACTGTGAAATGCTGTTCAACATGGCGGCGACAGTCTGCCCGGTCAATATCTTTTATATGGGCAACAGCGTCAATTGCCTCATTCACTGTATTCACGAGAGAACCGTTTTTACCGTCTTCTATTAGTTCGGACATACTTCCCTTGTTAAAGGCGACCACCGGAGTACCGCAGGCCATGGCCTCTATAACGGACAGGCCGAAAGGCTCATTGAAATTTATGGGATGCAGAAGCGCGGTTGCCTTGCCAAGCAGCCGATTACGCTCAGTCGGCCCGGTACTGCCGACAAAGACCACATTGTTATTGTCCAGGTGCGGTTCGACGTACTTGTGATAGTATGCTTCATCCTGTATAATTCCCGCCAATACTAGCCTTTTATTGCAAGCCCTGGCAATTTCAACAGCCTCTCTGGCACCCTTGTCATGGTGTATACGCCCGAAAAAAAGTAGATAATCGTCAGGCTCAGGCTGAAAATCAAACTGCTTTATATCTATTCCATGATGGATGGTTTTAATATAATCAAGGTCCATCGACCGGTCGGCATCGCTGATGGAAACATAGAATACTCTGCCATTGTATTTTTTATAAACCGGCAGAATCCCGGGCGATGAAAAGCCGTGAATGGTGGTAACGACCGGGGTGGCGATGAGGCCGGAATAAGTCAAAGGTAAAAAATCAAAATTGTTATGTATAATATCAAAATCTTCAGCATGCTCAAAGAGCTCAGCGATGTGCAAACACTCCCAGACTTTTGGCATAATAGAACGGTCTTCTTCATAGCCCCGTGCACAGATAGCATGCAGCTTGCCGCTTGTTTTTGAATCACCAGTTGCAAAAAGTGTGATATTATGGCCACGCGATACCAGTCCCTCGGTCAAGAGGGAGACCACGCTTTCCCAAGGACCGTAGTGCCGCGGCGGTGTGCGCCAGGCAATCGGCGAGAGCATCGCAATGCGCATTGCTAATCCTTTACGTTAACCGGTTGATTGGACGATGGTTGTTTTAGAATCTCATCGGCATAAAGCTTGTGCAATGTTATAAGTGAAAGCAGCCAGGCAAGCGACGACTCGGCGCCTTCATTCTGGTTGATGCCGTCAGCCATCAACCCGTCACGGCAGCCGCCGGTCTTGGGATCATAGAGCGACATATTCAAGTCGTTGTGACCGAGAAACCAGTTAAAGCACATAACCGCATCGTCGATCCATGTTTTATCTCGGGTGATGTTAAAGGCTTCGACACAGGCTTCAATCATGGCATTGGCCTCGATGGGTTGCTGGTCGAAACGGGCTTTGGTCCCGCCTTGTTCATACCATCCGTTATTGCCAATCGGCACAAAGTGGCCCTCTTCGGTCTGGATGCTGATCAGCCATTTAAGGGATTTGAGCCCCATATCGATCATATCGCTGCGCTGCATCCATTGGCCGGACAGGAGCAGGGCATGGACCAGTTTGCCGTTAGCATAGTTTAAACTGTTTTCAAGCCAGGGCCAGCTTTTTTTTATATTGCTCTTGAACTGATTGAAAAGCCTGTCGGCGAGGATTTCCCGAACCCTGCGCACTTCACTGTCCCCTGAAAATTTTTGCAGGTAGGCATGCATGCCCACCAGGGCAAAAGCGATGGCTCGGGGCGAATCAAAGTGCTCGACAGCCTTCAGCGCTCGGTTGAAGAGCGTCGTGCTCATTGCCAATTGTCCCGGATTGTCAATATACGCCACAGCCCTGCCGAGCCCCCAGAGCGCCCTGCCGTGTGCATCTTCGGATCCTACCTCCTCAGTCCACCGTCGCGAATAGGTCATAAAATTACGAAACCGCCCCGTTTCGACATTGAAGGCATACAGTAGAAAGCCGAGATACCGGTTGCTGAGGGAATCAAAGCATATGCTGTCTGTAAGCATTAATTTCCGGCCCATGGCGGCAACCATCAGCGCTCTGGCATTATCATCGGTACAGTAACCATGGAAGCGATCGGGGATGGTATGGGTAGCATGCTGCAAAATGCCGGTATCATCGGTAAGTGTTTTCAGATGATCGAGCTTCATCTCCGGGAGCTCGAAATTTATGATTGATTTGATCTTTTCAACATATAGATGTCGGGGGCGTGGATGTCGGGAACGGTTGAACTTAACCTCATTAAAAACCTCGAGATATCTTCGGGATACCTCCTTCCAGATCGCTTCGCGACAGAATGTGTAGGCTTTTTTACGAAGCGTATGCCGGCTGACATCGTTGTCCAGAAGGTCGATGATTTGTTCCGCCATAGCATCAGGTTTATTAAATGGAACAATTCTTCCCCGTCCTTCGGCGAGCATCTCGGTCGCATACCAGTAGGGGGTTGAAATGACGGCTTTGCCGGTCCCCATGGCATATGCGAGCGTCCCGGAAGTGATCTGGGCTTCTTCAAGATAGGGAGTTACATATATATCAGCAGTGCCAAGAAACTCACATAATTCTTTCAGTTCGACGAAACGGTTTTGAAAAATGACATGATCGCTGATACCCAGTCTGCGCACAAGCTGTTGCAGGCTGATACGGTATTCATCGCCATGCGCCTTCAAAATATGAGGATGTGTTGCTCCCAGGATAATATAGGCAATATCAGGGTGTTTTTTGATGACGGACGGAAGTGCCTGCAGCACAGTTTCAATACCTTTATTGGGGGAAAGCAGGCCGAATGTGAGAAGCACCTTTTTACCTTCCACTCCGAACTGATCTTTGTAGAAGTTGGGATCCATAAAAGGCGTATCCGGAATGCCGTGATGGATAAAGGAAATTTTCTCCTCTGAAACTGCATATATATCTTTGAGAAAATCAAAGGCTTTCTGGCTCATTACGACCATTTTGTCGGACAGGTCAGACAGCGTGCGCATGACTTTGTGATATTCCGGGGTGGGATCTTTCAGTACCGTGTGCAGTGTTGTCACGATCGGCATGCGAAGCTCTCCAAGAAGTTTCAGAAGATGGCTGCCGGCCGGACCGCCGAAAATACCATATTCATGCTGCACGCAGACAATATCAATCTGACTGATATTGAGAAACTCCGATGCGATGCTGTATTCGGTTAGTTGATTCTCATTGATCTCAAACCTGACTTTTTCAGGATATGCATATCCTTCTGGTATGTCATTCATGGCAACCGCCCAGCAGTTTATGTCGGGCGCTTCTGTGGATAGGGCATCAACAAGATCAGTCGTAAAGGTTGCAATACCGCACCGACGGGGTAAATAGTTGCCGATGACGGCAACTGAACCGATTCCCTCATAATACTGAACAACAGATGCCATAGTAACTCCCTAAAATAAGTGTAGGGTTATGTGAATTAGATTGTGTAAATTCATTTTTAAAGCTTGAGTGCGAGTCTTCAAACCATTTCGGAAAGTTTTATTGAAAAGATAAGGAATAGTTTTGGCATTTGCAAGAGTTACAAGCGCTGGCCGGTTGTTGGAGTTTTTAAGATTAGCTATTCGTCTCTCCTGTCCCGGCGCCCACCAGATTACCTTCGACGGTACCAAGCTCTTTTCCGGCATCTACATCTACCGTATAACCGCTGGAGATTTCACTGAAACTGGCAAAATGGTGCTGATGAAGCAAAATTGGATCATTTTTATGCTTAGAGGAGTATTCGTATATTCGAAATATCCCTAAAACCTCCTCAAGAGTTGGAAATACGGTTGGAAATCGAATTTTCGGACATTAAAACAGGACTTAGAAAAAGTTCTAAGTCCTGTTGCTCCGCTGGACGGCAGGGATTCGAACCCCGATTGCATGGTCCAGAGCCATGTGTCCTGCCGTTGGACGACCGCCCAAATGGATTGATAAATATAGTGTCTTTTAGCGCGACTGTCAAGGAATTTTTAAGGATTTGATATTGATGACTTACGCTCGCCTAAAAAGCTATGACATTTTACTTGTCTTTTTGGACAGTTTGTGGTATATTGCGAAAATACGCATGAGATCATATAGTAATTCATGATATATTAAAGTTTGAATTTCAATGATTAAGCTGAAAAACCTAACCAAGGATTTCACAAATGTCAAAGCTGTTGACGCGTTGAATCTGCACGTCAAGAAGGGTGAAATCTTTGGGTTTTTAGGACCGAATGGCGCAGGGAAAACTACAACGATCCGCCTCATAACCGGCATCCTGCAACCTACCTTGGGAAGAGTGATAATCGATGGGGTGGACATGGGGGAAAGACCGCGTTGGGCCAAGCAGTCTATAGGATACGTACCTGACCAACCTTATCTTTACGAAAGGCTCTCGGGCAGAGAGTTCATTGAATTCCAAGCGCAGTTACATTTGCTACGACCGGCAACATTTCAACCTAAACTTGAGGAATTGTCGGAGTTGCTCTCCATGGAGGAATGGCTGGATGAGCGCATCGAAAGTTATGCGCAGGGGATGCGTCAGAAAACGGTTATGGCGGCAGCTTTGATTCACGATCCACCTTTGATTGTTTTAGACGAAGCCCTGGTCGGTCTGGATCCCAGATCGGCGAAAAAATTCAAGGACATCTTAAAACAGAGATCGGCAGAAGGGGCTACCATATTCTTTTCAACCCATATTCTACCGATTGCACAGGAATTATGTACGCGATTAGCAATCATTTCGAATGGAAAACTCATAGCTGAAGGATCTTTCGATGAATTAAAAGAGAGACAGGACCCGAATCTGGAAGCAGCTTTCTTGCGAATTACGGAGCACCAACTTCAGAAGGTGGGTGAACATGAAAGCTGAGATCAGGGCGTTCATTCTAATATTAGATTTAAAACTTTCAGATCTGATCGGCACGGTGCGGGGATTGACGCTATCTCGATTTTTCGGTATGTTCACATCGACTGTTATTGCTGTAAGCATTGGAGTGTTGGTTTATCGTTTCGATCTATTCATATTTGATTACTTGATGGGAGTGCCGGAATTAGGGAGGATGGTAATTGCCCGGTTCTTCGAATTGGCTTTCCTGCTATTCTTCACGGTTTTAATGATATCGACCGCGATGACGGCGTTGTCCATGCTATACAATGAGAGAGAACTGTCCTTTCTGCTCTCATTGCCCATTTCCAGCGGGACTATTTTCGCGGCGAAATATTTTGAAGTAATCCTCTTCAGCTCCTGGGCTTTAATAGCATTGACCATACCATTTATACTTTCCTACGCAGTTTATTTCGACGTCGACTGGCCGGTATACATCACTTTATTCGGGGGATTAATGTTGCCTCTGGTGTTTATCTCCGGTTCGGTCGGAATGGTGGCTGCATTAGTACTACGTCTGCTGTTCGGAGGAATCTCACGCAGAAAATTATTCAAGTGGGGAGCAGGGGTTTTAGCGCTCGTATTAATAATAGCACTAATTTTTACGCTAACACAGCAGAGAATTGGAGAGAGAGGAATTGCCTATTTATTTTCACTGCTGGAAGCGGGAGAATCTCAGAAGCTTTCATTACTGCCGCACAAGATGATTTCAAATGGGTTTATCTCTGTATTAGAAGCGAGATGGGACCTGCTCGAAAGGGCAGTCCTAATTATGATCGGGCTGGCGATACTAATCATTTTATTGACGCTGGATTTTGGGAAAGTATTATACTACCGGAGTTGGCTGGCGGGAAGCGACAGGGCACCTACCAGGGGTAGATCATCGGCCCTGTTCAAGATTAGTTTCTGGAAGCTGGAAAAGTGGATATCCCCAGTCTATCGCGCTCTTTTTCGCAAGGACATTTTGGAATTCCGGCGGTATCCACTGCAATGGGGACAAGCGTTTCTCCTCTTCGCTTTCTGGGCGCTTTACATTATTAATCTCTTGAACATCGGCCATTATTTCGACATTGAATCCAGCTTCTGGCAAATGCTTTTTTTCTATGCTAATTTCTGCTTTTCCTGTTACTTTGCAGCAGCTTTAGCGGGGAGATTCGTATTCCCGGTTGTGAGCCTTGAGGGTCGTACATTCTGGGTGCTGAAATCTGCTCCGCTGGCGATGGAGAGCTTTCTCTGGTCGAAGTTCTGGCAATACTTTGTGCCGCTGTTTCTAATGACGGGATCCATGCTAACGATAGGCAATTACGCATTAAGAGTTCACAGCGCGCTCTTTCAGGTATCCTTGATATGCATTCTGGTTGTTACCTTATCTCTCACAGCTTTGGCATTGGGATTAGGAGCATTTTTTGCGAATTTTTCCCAGCGCAATCCCATGAAGATAGCCAATACTCCCGGCGGAATTCTCTGCATCTTTATCAGTTTAACCTTCATGGTACTCCTCACGACCATCTTCGGATGGCCCACCTACCTGCACTACAAAACCACTACTTTTCAGGCAATTTTCCCGCTCACGGAATGGATCACCACAGTCATCCTCTTCATGGCATTAGGATTAGTTGCGATGGCGATTCCACTGAAGATAGGACTGAAAGCCCTAAACCGGGATTTGAAGATCTGAACCGTACCTCTCTGTAAAACAGATTTGGGTGTTGGGGCTTGATTTTGGGGATTGGGAGAAGTATATTCTACCGAAGCAAAACCTCAAAATGGCTGAAGCAATAATTATGAATAAAGAACCCACCGTCAACCTTGACTTAGCCATCCAGCATGGACTGAACGAAGACGAATACGAACAGATTATAGAAATATTAGGGCGGACGCCGACGTTCCCGGAATTAGGCGTTTTCTCGGTCATGTGGTCCGAACACTGCAGTTACAAGAATTCCATTGCGGAATTGAAGAAACTGCCGCGCACGAGTCCTCGCATGTTAGCTGAGGCTGGCGAAGAGAACGCCGGATTAATAGATATAGGTCAGGGACTGGCAGTAGCTTTTAAAATTGAGTCGCACAACCACCCCTGCGCGGTAGAACCGTACCAGGGAGCAGCCACGGGCGTCGGAGGGATTATGCGCGACATCTTCACCGTAGGAGCGCGACCGATCGCATCGCTGGATTCGCTGCACTTCGGACCGCTGGAGGTACCGCGTAACCGGTTTCTCATGGATGGTGTGGTGCGTGGCATAGGAGACTACGGTAATTGCCTGGGCATTCCCACCATCGCTGGCGAAGTGATTTTCGACAGCGGCTACAGCGGCAATCCCATCGTCAACTGCATGGCTCTGGGTGTGGTTAAAAAAGACCGCATAGCTTCAGCAATTGCTGAAGGGGCGGGGAACCCGGTAATCATGTTCGGTTCCCGCACCGGCAGAGATGGCATACACGGGGCGACGTTTGCCTCAGAGGAGATTTCGGAAGAGAGCGAATCGAAGCGGTCATCCGTACAGGTGGGCGATCCGTTCGCTGAGAAACTGCTGTTAGAAGCGACCTTGGAATTAGTGAAGTCCGGAGTATTGATCGGTATCCAGGACATGGGAGCTGCAGGCATCACCTGCAGTTCAAGTGAGATGGCGGCGCACGGCAAATCAGGGATTGAGATCGACCTTGATAAAGTCGCGCTACGTGAGAAAGGGATGACGTCATACGAAATTCTGTTATCGGAATCGCAGGAACGGATGCTGGCGATTGTGAAGCGAGACCAGGAAGAAGAAGCTTTAAAGATCCTGGACAGGTGGGAATTGCTGCATTCAAAAATCGGACAAGTAACAACGGACGGAATGATGCGGGTATTCTCCCAGGGCGAGAAGGTCTGTGAGATACCTGCAGAATGTTTGGCTTTAGGCGGTGGAGCTCCGGTTTACCAGCGAGAATCGAGGCGACCGCGTGAATTAGACGAAGTCAACGCGGCGGATTTGAATCCATATCGACAGAAACGCGACTGGAACGTCGCTCTGCTGCAACTGCTATCCTCACCCAACATCTGTGATAAATCCTGGGTGACTGAACAGTACGATTCAACAGTGCGCACCAACACGGTATTCGGACCTGTTGGCGATGCTGCCATGCTCTGGATTAAAGACACCGAGATAGGGCTGGCGATGACAACCGACTGCAATCCCCGCTTTGTGTATTTAAATCCCAGACGGGGCGCTGCGCTTGCGGTTGCAGAAGCCGCCCGCAACGTTAGCTGCACCGGAGCGAAACCCATTGCCATCACCAACTGCCTGAATTTCGGTAATCCATATAAACCGGAATCATTTTACTTCTTTAAAGAAGCCGTAGCTGGGATGGGAGAAGCGTGTAGAGTTTTTGAAACTCCCGTAACAGGGGGCAATGTCTCATTTTACAACGAATCGGAAGAAGGATCGATCCTCCCCACCCCGGTCATCGGAATGGTGGGGGTGCTGGAAAATATCAGCAAAGCGGTCAGATCCTGTTTCCAACGTGAGAGCGATAAAATTATTGTGTTAGGGCGCACAAGAGCCGATCTGGGTGGAAGTGAATACTTATATCATTTACATCACGTCATCGCCGGGGATGCACCCAGTCTCGATTTGGAGTTGGAGAAGCGGACACAAGAATGCCTGCGGGAAGCAATTGACCGAGGCTTGATCCGATCGGCGCACGATTGCAGCGAGGGTGGTATCGCGGTGGCTCTGGCAGAATGCTGTATAAGCGATAGGAAGAGGGTCTTGGGAGCGCAGGTCAAACTGGATATAAGCGATCTCCACCCCACAGATCTGTTATTCGGAGAATCCCCATCTCGGATAATAATTTCCGCCGGCGAGGAACATCTCGGTGATATACTAACCCTGGCGGCAACGATGCAGGTGCATGCAGAAGAAATCGGTGAAGTTGGTTCCAATCGTATAAAGATCGGTAGCTGGATAGATATAGGCATTGAGGAAGCACGAAGAGGTTACTATGAATCGCTGCCAGCGTATTTCAAACAGGCACAGCTGGCAGAATAATCCAGTTGGAAATTGCTCCAGCATAACATAATTGTATGAGATGAAGCGCTTGAAGAGACGGATCTGGTACGTTTTTGGAGGCGTAATGGCGATATCAGCCTTCATCTACTTTGCCCGCCCACTGTACCTCCCCGACGCTTTATTCATCAAGCAGTTAGAATCAAGATTATCTGCCGCCTTCGGTATGCAATTGGAAATCGGGGGGGGCAGTTTTCGGTTACTGCGGGATGCAAGGTTAGAGGATATCGCCTGGTGCGACAGTACCGGTCATGAAGTTCTCACCATAGATACACTTTACATAAGATATAAGCTCACATCACTACTGAACCGCACTCTAATTATTGATAATCTTAGCGTCGTCCATCCCCGATATTACTACAAATTCACCCAAGAGTCTGTTAAGAACATCTCCCCCACGTCATTAACTACGCCTGAAGAGACAGGACTCGATTCTTCGCAAAACTCAAATGTCCCGGTTCCACCTGATCTATTTTTTCAGTTACCTGTAAGGCTCGAAATTGTCGCTTTAGAGGTGGTCAATGGAGAGATTGGTTTCGCTACGAACTCAACAGAATTAGATGCTGAAATCCTATCGAAGAGCATCAGCATATCGGGGGAGAACATTTACTTCAAAGATTCGCAAGATTTCTTCGCTCAGTACAACATTGAAAATCACGATTCATTGGAAATGATATTGTGCAATGAAACTTTAAAGATACGAGCAAAATCTCCTTTTAGTCTCTTAGTAGAAGGACAGTTGAGTCCCACACAATGTCCCGTAAAGATTAGGACGAAACTGCAGCCGTTAATCAAAACTAATAGATCAGAGAATGCAGATAGAGAGTTTTCATTCCCAGAATTATCTCTATCGGCAAAAGTTGGGTTGAGGAACTACAGGAACCTATTAATCGAGGAGATGCAGATTCAATTGGGAACCGATGCCAATATATCTGCGGGAGGAGAGATAAAGGATATATTCGGCAATCCTGAGTTTGTCTTGGAAATTATAGAGAGTCAGGCTTCGATAGAACATGCGATGTCCATATATGAGGATATATCAGAATTAATGGGATGGGATACGAAGTTGGAGGAAACATCCGCATCCGGAATTTTTAAGATTTACAGGTCCAATCTCAAGGGCAATATCAACGGCGGTGATCCCGAGATACTATTATCGCTTATTTGTGAAATAGTAGATGCATCCTTATCCGATGATGATATGGTATTAGAATTAGACGGCATTGGAGTGAAGATTACGGGGGAAGGTTGTATATTTCCCATAGAGAAGTTTGGAGTTGAAACCGAGATAGGAGCAGAGATTGAATCCATTTTATTGCCGAATATAAAGAACGATATATATAAATTGTCAGGGATGAGAATTGACATCGATGCAGGAGTGGATGAAGGATGGAGGAATCCGCGCTTTGGTATAGACTGGGCCGGGTCGGTTGCAGGTGATTTGAACTCCCAGGGGCATATTGTGATCCGGGCTGACAGCCTGAACTTGAGAGAACCTTTCGATTCACCGGAATTATATGCGGAAGGCGGCGGCTCTGTCGAGAAAATCAGATTAACTGATTTGTTATCGGAACAATTTGCCGGGGAGTTTTCCAGCGCATTCGAATTTAAATACAAAGAATTAAATAACATCGATTTTAGCATGGGGTTATTCTGCCCTGATCTACAAGTCAGATATATGGATGACATATTAAGTTTTCCCCCCTTGATGGCACGCACGAGTTCCAGGCTTGCCATAAGTCCAGATCTTGATAGGGTTGAAGCAGCAGAATTCAGCATGGATACTCCACCTTATTTGAATGGCGACTTTTCGGCTTTTATTGCTGATGACGGTTCCTGGGCTATCAGGGATCTTAGCATAAACTTCGATCTTGGGGAAATATGCACTTTATTTAGGCCATTCTTACGGGGGAGGGTAGAAGGCTTCAGAATGGGAGGATCTGCTATATTGAGCGGTAAACTCCAGGGGGAGTTGGGATCAGGAGGATTTTCGGTTGAACAGAACTTGATTGTTCACGGCGATGCAATGACAGTCAAACTACCGGACTACGAAATCGAAATGGATTCGATTGCATTAAAAGCAACGCTGCGGGGGGATTTGGATCAGGTGGCTACTTCAGGTGAATTAAGTATCGGGAGTGCGTTATGGACAGATCACCGCGAGGAAGCTTATCATCAGGTCGCAGCGACATGGGAAAATACCATTGACATCCCGCAGAAAGTCGTCGAAGGTTGGATTGGAGTTAGATCGGAAGAGTTGGGTTTAAATTCGGTCTTAGAAGGGAAATATCAATTAACGGATGACGGAAATCGCATCGATGGGGTGTATAAAGTTGGATTTGACAGGGGGGAGTCTGTTAATATATTCGATGGCTTGAATATCTCCGGCAACCTGGCAACAGATGGCGAAATTACATACAGCTCCGATTCGGACATGTATATTAAGGGGAACATCGATTGTCAGAAAATGAATATTAATTACGCAGATGAATTCGAAGCTAAAGATTTCGATCTGTTTCTTCCATATAGTTTTTCCATACCAGTCGATGCTGAGGAGGAAAATATAGCAGGAAAGCAGAAGAGTTCAGGCTACATTCCTGATCCAGTGATTTACGGGGCAAACGAACATTTATTTATGGCAGGTGACCCGCATGGAAAGGTAAAGTGCGATATTTTAAAGATTGGTGAATATGAAGGTAGTAACTTAGAGGGAACTTTAGTCTGCCGAAATAATATGCTGGAATCCCCTGGAGTTTCTGCTTCAGCTTATGAGGGCGATCTGCATGGTTCCTTCTCAATCGACTTTACAAATATAGACCTGGATTCGCTAAGATACCAGATACAACTAAGCGCACTGGAGCTTAACACAGCTCTGTTGCCTGGTACTAAGGACAGGAACCGCAAAGATAGTAAAATATCCGCTTTTGCCAGAGTAAGAGGACAGGGATTAGATTGGCAAGAAAACTTTAATATTGAGGGTAGTCTTGACATCACACGCATCGGCAGACAGGTGGCTGACAACCTGTTGACCTTTGTGGATCCAGACCAGAGCAATCCTTCAATACAGACTTATCGTAAATATCTAAAGCGAGGATGGGGTGTAAAACTATTCTCCTTCGAGGTAAAGGACGATTTTGTCTATACCTCGATCATTCCTGCCAAACCTCCCATCAGTAAGCCAGACATGTTCCTTCTATCGCGTCTCATTGGAATGGGAAAATCCGTCACGTTCGGGCGAGTGCCAGTGAAGTTTTTCCTGAGCAGACCGAACGTGACGGATTAATCTTCAGTGATATGGTGTTTAGGTGTTATATACTGCCGCAAAGATATTGGCAAATTCTTCGATAGTGGTCGGAGTAGTGTTCGCCTGGGAGCGTTCTTCGAGGTTACTGGCAGTACCTTCGTTGAATGCACGTGACATTTCCACAAACGATTCCGCAACATCCTGCGATAGTCCCATACCTGTCATGGCGTTGACTGTGTCCTCATAGGGTGTCTGCATATATTTCAGGTCTTCTTTGCCGATAGCTTTACCGAAAATTTCAGCGACTTCATTGTAAGACACATTTCGTTGTCCCAGCAGTTCCTGTGTGGATTTACCATAGAAATCCAGTGCCAGCAGTCGTTTTGCAGCATAATTACCGATGTCTTTCGTGGCAATCATCGGCATCGGCACATCAGCCATCGACGGTGATCCCATGAACCCCATGTGCTTGATGGCATCCACCTGCATAAGCATATTCTCCATAAAAAACGCGGGACGCAAATAGAGGATATTTGCCCCTTCAATCTGATTGAACTTCTGCTCCGTGTCGTAAGCACCTTTAATGGGGCCAGTACCTTCCGGTAGCTGCGCCGCTATGCTGCTCAGCGTCACAACATATCTCACGTTATTCTTCTCGATAGCAGTTTTCAAAGCATCGCTGACAACGTTCTGGTAAGTGCGGAGGTTATCCGCATTGAGGTTCGGCGGCAACATCGCAAAGACAGCTTCAGCTCCTTCAAACGCTTTGACCATTACCTTGGGATCTTCCATTGATCCGGCAAATGGTTCTGCACCCTTATCAATCAGTGGTTGCAATCGTTCTTCACTGCGACCGATAACGCGCACCTTTTTACCTTCAGCGAGTAAAATCTCAGCAATAACTCGCCCAATGTTTCCTGTTGCTCCAGTAACTACGTACATGGTTAACTCCTATTTATATCGTTATGTTATTTATTTTACCTATATATTAAAAACGGAGTCAGGCCATGAATCGTTGGACGGGAAATGATCTGAAATCACATTATTCGATGAGACCGGAGTGATAAAAAAAGCGACCGGTATGGGTCGCTTTTGGAAATGGCGGACAAGGGCTTCTGCCAGCACAATAGTAGCTATTTCATCAACACCATCTTCCCTGTTCCCACAAACTCTCCGGCAGTCAAGCGATAAATGTAAATGCCGGAAGACAGACCGGAACCATCGAATGCTATGGAATGAGTGCCGGGTTGGTATTGGTGGGGTGGCGAAAAGGGCGAGGCACGCCTCGCCCCTACATTGCGTCCGTTTATGTCGAAAACCTGGAGATCTACCTGGCTGGCAACTGGAAGATCGAAGCTGATGGTGGTGGTGGGGTTGAAGGGGTTGGGATAGTTTTGGGATAATGTGTACTTTATCGGGGCACTCCCTTGTCTGATTGGAAATGCTATGCCAAGATAATCCCCACCACCGAACGTCCAAGTCTCATTGTCATCATTCCCATTTAACCACCCCCCAAACATCACAGGGTAGCTCGAACCATACACACTCGTTTCGCTCATACGATGTCGAGAATTTGAACCAGGTATTATCGTATTATCATCAAGTGTCCA
>CBDUWK010000006.1:0-16397 GCA_965370905.1 uncultured bacterium
CACTAAAGAATGGCTATATCCAGAAGAAGTTCCGTCCCGTGCGGTACAAAAAAACTGATATCAATACCAATAAAATAAATTAGGACGCGACTGCCTGGGCTATAAACCTGAATTAAAAGGCGTAATTATCAACTAAAATGCCTAGAAAAATCAATCCCTAGACCATAGTTTCTTTTTCTAACTTATTCTCCCTGCGCTTATTTTTCCCACCCTATCTCTAACCTGCGCTGTCTACGCTATGTGGTGAAATTTCCTCTAGGGGCTGCTATATCTTAAAGACACCCTAAAAACGATAAAACAAATGAAAAAGACTTGACAAACGAATATTTTCTCCAAAGCCTGGGCTTATGCTGTAAGAGCGCTCCTCTATCTCGATGAACACCTTATAAAACAGCCCTGTCAATCCCCTCATTACGTGTCTCATCTCAATACTGACATTCCACATATTCCTTTTCGAAACCTCTTAGTAAATTCCGGTAAATCGTCTGTATTTATTTTATCGTAGATACTCAAGATGGCATCATATGCATACCGTGGATGGATAAGTCCAACAACTTGAACCGGTTATAGTAACGGTATTGCAAGTGGCATCCCCTACACACATCGATGACATCCGTATAAAAAAGTAATTGAAAAAATGGAAAACACAACTTATTTTATATGCGACCACAAACTAAGTTAATTCTCTTCGTTGCTAACGATAGACTATGCGAATAAATATCCATTCTATTGGCTTAAAACTGTTTGCCATCAGTGCCCTGATAATCCTGGTCACCGCATCAGCGATAGCGATATTGGGATACAGGGAAGCCCGTCATACAATTATAGATGAGGCAAAAAGGCACGTATACAGTATCGTTCTCGAGCGAAGAGCTCGGCTGGATTCATGGCTGATAGAACGGAAACAAAATATTGAAACCATTGCATTAGCACCTGATCTGGCTCGCCTGTTTCTCAAGGAATCAGAGGTTAACCAGGAAGATGCGCTTATTTATCAATTGAGTCAGTTCTCAGGTACTTTGTTCACTGCAGCCTTAAACCGATCATTCACGCCGCAGCTTTCCTATGGATTGAACTCCGAAAAAATATCGTTATCTGACATAGCGATCATTCAAGGCGCACTTATTGGGGAAAGTAGTTTTGGCCCCGTGCATTTAAACAAAGATAATTCTCCCGTTATCAACTTCGCCTGTCCTATAATGAGGCTCGACGCTGAAATAGTCGGCGCCCTGTTTTACCAGTTTTCGACCGCAGAGACAATCAACCGGATTATGACGGATTCTCTAAGCCTGGGATCAAGCGGCGAAGTTTTTTTAGTCGATGAATCGATGGTAATGCTGACCCCGTCGCGTTTTCACGAACATCCTGCACATTTGACTCATAAGATGCCGATACCTCCAGTGAAAGCTGCACTGGAAAAAAATACTGGCTCCATGGTTTATGAAGGATTTTTGGGTGATGAGGTAGTTGGCGCCTACGCAACTATGCCAAATTATGGCTGGATAATAGTTACCGAAATGAGCACTGCGGAGGCACTTGCCGGTTTACGAATGATTGTAACGAATACTATCGGAGCAGCAATTGTAGCTCTCATTATCATGCTTACGGTCGCCTTACTCTTGGCGCGAAACTGGACTCGACCCATAGCGGTAGTTGCCCATACCAGCCAACAAGTTGCTGCAGGAGATTATCACGTTAGAATTCCAGAACAAAAGAGACGCGATGAGATCGGAACCCTGGTAAGAATGTTCAACCGGATGGTTGCAGGACTTGATAAACAGAGAGGAGAATTGGAGAGTTCTCACGAAAAGTTGCTGCAGTCAGAAAAACTCGCTGCCATTGGACGACTGGCGGCCAGTATTGTCCATGAAATGCGCAGCCCTCTGTCTTCCATAAAAATGAACTTACAACTTTTAACCCGGGACACGGTGCAGGGGTCAAATAAAGCTAAACACCTGGAGCTTGCTGGCAGAGAAGTTAAGCGAATGGAGACGATGCTCAGCGAGCTATTGGATTACAGCAAACCGCCCTCTTTAACGTTAGTAGAAGCCATGCCGGAGACGCTGATGGAGAGGGCCATAGAGCTTATCAAGCAGGATGCTGATAAGTTGGGGATATCGGTTTCCTATCGGATGAAAGAAAAAATCCCCACCCTGATTATCGACGAAGAATTGTTTCTCAGAGCGATCGACAATCTGCTAATAAATGCTCTTCATGCGAGTAAGAAAGGCGCTACGATTGAACTGATTCTGGGGATACCAGATAAAAACACGGTGGGAATCGAAATACGTGATACCGGTGAAGGGATGAATCAGCGCGTGCTTGAACGCATCTTCGATCCTTTTTTCACTACCCGCGATGATGGCGTCGGTTTGGGTATGTGTAATGTAAAGAAAATTGTAGAAGCTCATCACGGAAAAATAGAAATAACTAGCGAAGTAGGTGCAGGCACGATCGTCACGGTGACGATTCCAATACGAGGAGAACATGGCAACACTGCTGGTCATTGATGACGATCGCTCGATCCGAGAAACACTGGAATTGGCATTCATGAAGCAGGGTCATGTGGTTGTGAAAGCGGCTTCCGGTGCCGAAGGTAAAGAGAAATGGAAGCAATCGAAACCGGAGGTTATACTTTTAGATCTGATATTACCAGACTGTACAGGGTTGGAACTGCTGCATCTGGCTCGCGAGGAAAATCTTTCTGGTATAGTTATTTTAATCACCGGTCATCAGGATCTGGAGCAAGCTGTCGAGGCTATGAAAGCCGGAGCATTCGATTATATCCATAAACCCTTAAATATCGATGAATTGGAACTGGCAGTTGAACGCGCGCTGTCCCAGCACGAACACCGTAGAAAACTGGCTCTCGTTGCTGATTTAGCCAGCCAGCGGTCAGATGAGAAGATAGTTGGCAAAAGCGCGGCAATAATCGACATTCATAAGAAGATTGGTTTGGCTAGCCGGGGGAAAGCTAACGTACTGATCACCGGCGAATCGGGGACTGGTAAGGAACTTGTTGCCAGAGCCATCCACAAACACACTTCTCCCGATGAACCATTTATTCCCGTCAACTGCAGTGCTTTTGTGGCGACTCTTTTGGAGAGCGAATTATTTGGCCATGAAAAGGGCGCTTTTACGGGCGCAATAGACAGTCGTCCCGGCCGTTTTGAGTTGGCTGAAGAGGGGACTGTGTTCCTGGATGAGATCGGTGACCTGGATCTCGCCTTGCAGGTGAAGTTGTTGCGGATTCTGCAGGAGAGAACCTTTGCACGAGTGGGGGGAGCACGGGACATCCACTTTAATGCCCGGATTATCACCGCAACACATCGCGATCTCGCTACCATGATTAAAGATAACCTATTTCGTGAAGACCTCTACTACCGGCTGAAGGTCGTCGAGATACACATACCGCCTCTGCGGGAACACAAGGAGGATATCGAACCCCTGGTCGAGGATCTGCTGGTTCGCATCAATCGCAAACTGCGGCGTAATGTTTCCAATGTCTCCCAGGAAATGATGGATGCGTTAAAGACCTACAATTGGCCGGGTAACGTCCGTGAATTGGAAAATCGACTCACCGCAGGCATTATACTTTCTCCCGGTACATTGCTGCAAGTAGAATTACCAAAACAAGATCCACCTGAATTCAACACCTCCACTAAAGACGTTTTAAATGACTGGAACCAATCCCTGAATGCACTGGAAAAGTGGCACATAGGACGTGTTCTAACGGCCTGCAGCGGCAATTTAGGTAAAACCTGCGAGGTCTTGGAGATCTCCAGACCCACCCTGCGCCGCAAGATGAAAGAGTACAACCTCACTTTAGATTGAACATTCTGATTATATAGCGTTGAACATATTGTTCAATAGACCTTAAAATCAATTGTTCCACTCTCGTTAGTTAGCTCCTTAATTCCTTATTTTACAAGTATTAAGAATACTCATTTCAAAAGTGGCCCAGACCTTGCTTTTGGTAGCTGTAAAAGATAAGGCAGGGGTTATGCTTAAAATATTAATTGTTGACGATCATCGAAGCTCCGCAGAAACTTTACAGTTGGCGTTGCAATCGAAGGGACATCAGGTACAAGTCAGGCAAAGTGTGTCTGCTGCGATGAACCTAAAAGCCGAGATTAAGTTCTCTTTCGACGTTATCCTAACCGACTACGATGTTCGCAGCGATACAGGAATTACATTATTAAAAGAATTTAAAGGCCAAAATCCCAACCTGAAGTCTATACTGATAACCGGATTGGATATAGGTGAAATAAACGGCGCGGACGATTTTGACGTAATTCTAACTAAACCTCTGGAAATCGAGGTAATCGAACGGCTTATATATCAATGGAACTATAATGCAAAACGATCTAACGAAAGCGAAAACATCCGTGAATCTCGGTGACATTAAAGAAACCGTCCGGGCAGTGGGTTATGATATCGGGTCGGCAAAAGTCTTATTTGATGTGAAGGGACTACACTGTGCATCCTGCATTGCGAAGATTGAAAAGGCTCTACTGAGTGTTCCTGGGGTAGTAAAGGGGAGTGTGAACCTCGCGTCGAGAGAGGCTTCAGTAGAATACCTTCCGTCTGTCGTTAGTCTGGGCAGTATTTCAGATTCAATCAGGGATATCGGTTATGAGGTTGAGCTATCTGCAGAAAAGGGTGAAACTGAATCGGGGGAGAATGCACAGTATGACGAGTACCGGAAACAGACTCGTAAGTGGATAGTTGGCGCCGCGTTGACCTCGCCAATTTTGATCGTGAGTATGCCTTTCATCTTCAGATTCATGCTATTATTGCCAGATACCCTCAATAAATGGTTCCAATTTGCTGCCGGAATACTATCCCTGCCGATTCTGATATACACTGGTGGTCATTTCTTTGTGGGTGCCGTGCGGGCATTTCGCCATAGGTCTGCTGATATGAATACTCTGATTGCGGTAGGTACGGGGGCCGCATGGCTTTATTCCACTATCGCTATACTCTTTCCCAGCCTCTTTCCGGAGGGAGCTGCTGAGCCCTTTTACGATGTCGTGGGTGTGGTGATAACTCTGGTGGTTCTTGGTCAAGCACTTGAGTTGCGAGCAAGGGGACGTACTTCCGAAGCCATTAAGAAGCTGATGGGTTTACAGGCGAAAACAGCTCGAGTACTGAGGG
The DNA here is from genome assembly GCA_965370905.1 of uncultured bacterium. GTDB lineage: Bacteria > Electryoneota > B3-LCP > B3-LCP > B3-LCP > JALGVT01. The sequence goes on from CBDUWK010000006.1 coordinate 5,158, forward strand.
CTGAGGGTGAGATTGACATACCAGTCGAAGAAGTGTTGGTCGATGATGTCGTCATCGTCCGACCTGGTGAAAAGGTCCCTGTTGATGGAGTCGTTCTTGAAGGGTTATCGTACATTGATGAATCGATGATCACCGGGGAACCTATACCGGCTGAAAAAAAAACCGGTGACGAGGTCATCGGAGCCACGATCAATACAACCGGTTTATTCAGATTCAGAACAACAAAAGTCGGCAAGGATACAGTTCTGGCACAGATTGTGAGAATGGTTCATGAGGCTCAGAGCTCCAAGGCTCCCATCGCTCGATTGGCAGACAAAGTCGCCGCATATTTTGTTCCTACCGTCATCATCATCGCCATTTTGACGTTTGCTGTCTGGTTCAATTTCGGTCCATCGCCGGAGATTATGTATGCCATAGTAACCGCGGTGACTGTGCTGATTATCGCCTGTCCATGTGCATTAGGTTTGGCGACACCAATATCTTTGATCGTAGGGATCGGTAAAGGAGCAGAATACGGGATCTTAATTCGCAGTGGTGAGGCGTTGCAGGCGGCGGGATCTATTGGAACAATCGTTCTTGATAAGACCGGTACGATCACGCTGGGGAAACCCAAGCTAACAGATGTCATCCCAGCTCCCGGCTTCAAAGAAGAAGAGATATTGAGCCTGGCTGCGTCTGTGGAGCGAGGATCTGAACACCCATTGGGACGGGCAATCGTCGAGGAAGCAAAGATTAGGAATCTGGAGCTGTCAGACCCATTGGGCTTTGAAGCGGTTCCTGGACAAGGAGCCGAAGCTGATGTTGCGAACCGGAATGTGCTACTTGGAAACCAGAAATTCATGCAAAGTAGAAATATCGATATTCAGATGTTGGATGTACAAGTTGAAGAACTTGCTGAGCAAGGGAAAACGCCCATGTACATCGTCGTGGATGGGGCAATAGCTGGTTTGATCGCAGTTGCCGACGTAGTCAAGGAAGACTCGGTTACCGCTATCAATGCGTTTAAAGATATGGGACTCGAAGTAGTAATGCTGACCGGTGATAACAAGAAAACTGCCGATGCGATTGCCAGGCAGGTGAATATTAATCGAGTCATTGCTGAGGTGCTTCCCAAGGATAAGTCCCGCCATATCCAGCTTCTGCAGAATGAAGGAAAAAAAGTGGCGATGGTTGGTGATGGTATTAATGACGCTCCAGCACTGGCGAAAGCGGATCTCGGAATCGCCATCGGGACCGGGACGGATGTCGCCATTGAAGCATCGGATATCACTTTAATCAAAGGAAGCCTAAAAGGTGTTGTACAAGGGATACAGATATCTCGGGCAACCCTGAAGAATATCAAACAAAATCTGTTTGGAGCCTTTTTCTATAACAGCGCAGGAATACCGATTGCTGCAGGAGTCCTGTTTCCCTTCTTCGGCATACTGCTTTCACCTCTGATTGCGGGAGCTGCAATGGCTTTCAGCTCTGTTACCGTGGTGACGAACGCCAATAGGCTCAGGACATTCAAACCGGCGGAGGTTTAAAATGACAACCATTCAAATAATCGTTACCTTCGGATGCTTTATACTGGCGGCCCTGGTAGCCTGGTACTTCTGGTTCTCGGACAGAAAAGCCATCCGAATTGCAAGCAATACTGATCTGCAGGAAGTTCTCATTAAGGTCAAGGGTGGATACTCTCCGGATCTTGTCATCGTAAAGGCGGGGCGGCCAGTTCGTCTGAATTTTCAACGACAGGAAACTGCTGCCTGTTCAGAGACCGTGATCTTTCCGGATTTCCAGAAGAGTGCGAATCTTCCCCCCGGTGAGATCGTTCCAATAGAATTTACCCCGGAGAAACCCGGCGAATATCAGTTCAATTGCCAGATGGGTATGCTGCGCGGGAAGTTGATTGTGGAGTAGGTTCTGAATTATTTAGAACGTAAAATCTACCTTGTGGGGAATAGAATGAAAATAGACAGTCAGACAATATTCAACGAAATCTATCTACCAGTTTTTAAATTGGGAAAGAGAATGTCAAGAGAGCTTTTATTAATAGTTACAAGCATTGTTGTATCAGTAATTGGGTATCATCAGCCAGCTGATGCCCAGATCATACAGTTGGACCCGGTACTCACAGATCACATACAGGAAGCTATGGATAACAATCCTGATCTGTTAAGCTGGCAGGCTAAAGTGGATGCGGCGGAAAAGCGCGTTCCCCAGGCGGGTGCCTGGAACGATCCTACCCTCACTTTCAGCCTTATGAATCTTCCCGTCAATACCTTCAATTTTAATCAGGAAGCTATGACCGGCGCCTGGATTAATTTGAATCAATCAGTTCCAATATCAGGTAAATTTAAAATTCGGAAGCAAATTGCTGGTCTGGAACAGAAACTTGCCATACATAACCGGCAAGAAAGGGAACTGCAAATCGCCCTGGATGTAACCAGGGCCTACCACAACTGGCACTATTGGCGCCTATCAACAGCCAACGCGGATATAACTATCCGGCTTCTCGATGACTTAACCGCCCTCGCTACCACAAAGTACGAAACAGGTAGAGGATTGCTGCAGGATCTCCTGCGACTTCAAACTGAACGTACCCGGATGCAAGATCTGAAAGTCAGGTTTGAACAGTTGGCCACAACTGCCAGCCGCCAGTTGGCGATCCTCCTGGGAAGAGAGCCAGTTGACCTGCTTGCTCTTCCGGATGGTTTTAATGAATTTTTCACTGCTCTGGATCGGGATGAGTTGATCGATCTTCTCAACGAGCACAATCCAAAATTAAAGGCTGCGATAACCACTGATGAGGTATCCTCTAAGAAAGTCACCCTGGCGAAACGCCTCTGGTGGCCGGATATGAAGCTTGGTGTAGGGTATGGATACCGCCAGGCTAATGACGAGGGCTTAGACAGACCTGATTTTTTCTCCGTTTCAGCAGGTATTACGCTACCGATTTTCGGGTCGAATAAACAAGGACCAGCCGTCGCAGAGATGCACGCCCTGGCACGGCATACCGAAGCCGCGGAGAGAAACGTGGAATTGCAACTAAATTTAAGGCTCGAAACTCTGCTGGATGAAGATCTGCGGTTTGCTCAGCAGATCCGGCTATATGATGAGGGGATTCTCCCCCAGGCGGAAGCAACGTTAGGCGCGGCTACGGCTTCATACTCAGTCGGCAAAGTAGACGTTGAGGCGTTGATTTCAGCACAATTGGTGCTGCTAAATTCGCGACTGGAGAGGCACATGCGAATACGTGACCGGCTTAACGTTAGAGCTGAGTTGGCCGCTCTGCTGAGTGAATATGATTTAATCTCGAAAAAATAAGAAAGAAACCAAATATAGGAAAATAGATCATGAAGTCTTTGCTGAGAACAAAATATATCGCAATCCTGTTTACTCTGATAGTGTTTATTATCGCATCAGCTGCGCTGCTGATTCAGGCTCAGAACAAGGTTGCCGGCGAATCTATATATAACGATCTGTATGTTTGCTCAATGCATCCCTGGGAAGCCTCAGAAGGACCAGGTTCGTGTGAAATCTGCAGTATGAATCTGAGCAAAGTGGAAGGTCACAAGCCCGGAACTCCGCTCCCTGAAGTAGATGGATTATATGTAAGTCCTGATGATCCGTTCTTTGTCCACGAAGGCCAGGGTAGTGATCCTAAAACTGGGTCGGAACTCATATCGATAAAGAATTCACCCTACTATCAACCTCAGAAGTCATCTGAGATAAGTGATGATCACGGCAATGACAGTGAAGCACATTCCCAACATGCTGCTGCTGAAGCACAAGCGACCGACCTCTGGACCTGCGGCATGCACCCTGACGTTATCCAGGATGAGCCCGGTATCTGCCCGATTTGCCATATGGATCTTATTCCTTTGAAAGCTTCCACGGCAGCAGGTGATGGCGCTGTGGTTCAGATCGATCCGGTAACATTGCAAAGTATCGGCGTGGTCACCGAAAATGTCGAGCATCGGGATCTATCACGGCAAATACGCTCAAATGGGACCATCGAAGCTGCTGAAGACCTTCAAGTAAGGGTCAATGCTCGGGTGTCCGGCTGGGTGGAAAAACTATACGTTGCCCGAACCGGCGATCCGGTAAAAAAGGGGGAACCATTATTGGAAATCTACAGCCCCGAATTGGTGAGCGCCCAGGAAGAGTTTCTGTTGGCTTTACAGAGCGCTGAAGCTCTCGAAAACAGCGGCCTGACTCAAGCCTCCTTTAGTGTTAAAGACTTAATTGCGGCGGCAAAACGCCGCCTCGAACTGTGGAATATTTCCGAAGCACAAATAACCAAACTTGAGCAAACCCGACAGGTGCGCCGTACTTTGACTCTGGTCAGCCCTATCGGAGGGATCGTGCTGCATAAGAATGTGATCGAAGGTTCTGCAGTGAAACCGGGCCTGGACCTATTTCTCATCGCCGATCTCAGTAGAGTCTGGTTGCAGGGGCAAATCTACGAATTTGAACTACCCTGGATCGATGTAGGAGATCGAGTAGAAGTATCTTCACCTTACGATCCCAACTTAACGATTCAGGGACATCTGGAATATATATACCCGACTCTTGATATCAAGAATCGTTCAGTGCAGGCACGTGTCAGTCTCCCTAATCCAAACTTGGCCTTAAAGCCCGGGATGTACGTGGATATGCGCATTTTCAGTAGCCCAAAGAAGAAAGCAACTTCTGTTTCAAAAGCGGCGGTCATCCGCAGTGGTGAACGAGATATCGTCTTTGTAGCACTCGGTGATGGTCAGTTTGAACCTCGCCAGGTGCATGTCGGTCTGGAAACGGACCGGTTCTATGAAATTCCGCACGGCCTCGAAATCGGAGAAAAAGTGGTTACTTCGGCGCAGTTCCTCCTGGATAGCGAAGCGAAACTCCAGGAAGCCATTCAGCGCCGCCTGGCTCTACGTAAAAACAACTTAGATAACACTGCAGCGAACGAGGATGATGTAGCTGCCGACCATTCGGGCCATATACGTTAAACCTTAAACCTTTTATCACAATCGATAACCAAAATGAATCCCATTGAACGCATCATAGATGGAAGTATAAACAATCGACTGTTGGTCGTTTTAGTGACCTTGGCAGTGGTTGCCATCGGCGCCTACTCACTACTCTCAATCCCAATTGACGCGATACCCGATCTGTCCGACGTGCAGGTGATCATCATCGTTGATTTTCCGGGGCAATCACCTCAAGTGGTTGAAGACCAGGTGATCTATCCACTAACTACTGCTATGATATCGGTGCCTTACGTGAAGGACGTCCGCGGATACAGCTTTTTCAACTTCGGTATGGTGTACCTGTTGTTTGAAGACGGCACTGATATTTATTGGGCTCGCAGCAGAGTACTGGAATATCTTAATCAGGCCGCCGAGAGGATGCCTGAAGGGGTAACTCCACGCCTGGGACCGGACGCCACCGGATTGGGATGGATCTATCAGTACGTTTTACGCTCCGACAAGCACAATTTGGCCGAGTTACGTTCAATCCAGGACTGGTATCTGCGCTATGAACTCCAAACCGTTCCCGGAGTGGCGGAAGTAGCCAGCATCGGTGGATTCGTCAAACAGTATCAGGTGGTCGTGGATCCTGATCGGTTGGCTTCGTTCGGTATTCCTTTAGGGAAGATCAAAATGGCTTTAAAAGCCTCAAATACCGACGTCGGCGGTCGTCTTATAGAGATGGCGGAAACGGAATACTTCGTACGCGGGCTGGGTTACTTCGATGGCCGTGATGACGCGGAAATGATAGATCAGATCGGTATGACTGTCTTGGGATCGAACGATCTTGGCCAGCCGATCCTTTTAAAGCAGGTCGCTGACATCCGCGTGGGACCGGAATTGCGTCGAGGAATCGCGGAATGGAACGGCGAAGGCGAGACCGTGGGCGGTATAGTCGTATTGCGATATGGAGAGAACGCCTTAGCCACCCTGAATCGCGTCAAAGAAAAACTCATTGAACTGGAAGCCGGCCTCCCTGAGGGAGTCGAAATTGTAACCGCCTATGATCGTTCTGACCTGATCCACCGTGCTATCGACAATCTGAGTGAGAAATTAATCGAAGAGATGCTCGTCGTAGCTTTGATTACGATTATCTTCCTACTCCACGCACGCAGCGCATTGGTCGCTATATTTACCTTGCCATCTGGCGTTCTGATATCATTTTTAATCATGAAACTAATGGGCATCAACGCCAACATTATGAGTCTGGGCGGCATCGCCATCGCCGTTGGCGTAATGGTGGATGCATCGGTGGTTATGGTAGAGAATGCCCACAAGCACCTGGAGCGAGATAAGGGCAAGAAACCGCATGCTCAAATTATTTCCGAGGCGGCACGGGAAGTCGGCCCCGCGCTATTTTTCAGCCTGCTGATTATAACAGTAAGTTTCCTGCCGGTATTCAGTCTGCAAGCTCAGGAAGGCAGGCTGTTCAGTCCCCTGGCTTATACTAAAACCTTCGCTATGGGAGCCTCTGCACTGTTGGCCATCACTATCATCCCCGTGTTAATGTTCTTTTTCGTTCGAGGCAATATTATGAGCGAATCGAAACACCCGTTATCACGATTCCTGATCGCTCTTTACCGACCACTTATAAGGAAGGTTTTACGCTGGCCGGCAATTGTTATTTCAGTCAGTATATTAATCTTGGGACTCACTTTCTGGCCCTGGAGTCAACTTGGCAGCGAGTTCATGCCCCCTCTAAATGAGGGCGACCTTCTTTACATGCCTACCACTCCGCCCGGTATATCATCGGAAAAAGCCCGTGAGATACTGCAGCAAACAGACCGAATCATCGCCAGTTTCCCTGAAGTTGAACATGTCTTCGGTAAAATAGGTCGGGCGGAGACCGCTACTGATCCTGCACCCTTATCAATGATCGAAACGACGATCATCTTGGAGAAAGATAAATCTCTGTGGCGGGAAGGCGTAACTATGGATTCACTTATTCGAGAGATGGACGCCGCTATACAATTCCCCGGTTTGACCAATTCCTGGACTATGCCCATACGCACCCGCATAGATATGCTATCCACGGGAATAAAGACTCCGGTGGGAATAAAAATCATGGGAGACGACCTTAACGTGCTGGCACGATTGGGAGAGGATATCGAAGGTATAGTTAATGATGTAGCAGGGGTTACCTCTGTATATGCTGAACGAGCCGTCGGCGGAAAATATGTGGATATCGACATAAATCGGGATCATATTGCCCGTTACGGTTTAACAGTGGGAGACGTTCAGGACGTTATTAAATCTGCATTGGGCGGGATGAATGTCACCTGGACCGTTGAAGGTCAAGCGCGTTATCCTGTCAACGTTCGCTATCCTCGCGAACGCCGCGATGATCTCTCAGATATCGCCCGAGTTCGAGTGCCTCTGCGTGGAGGTGGATCTGTTCCGTTGGCGCAGTTGGCTGAAATACGCATCGCTGACGGCCCTCCTATGATTAAAACCGAAAACGCACGCAAAACTGTCTGGATCTACGTGGATACACGTGAATCCGATATCGGTGGTTTCGTGCAGCTTCTCAAGGAAGCGGTGAATCAGGAAATCAATCTTCCTGCCGGTTACTCCCTGGTGTGGTCGGGTCAGTTTGAATACATGGAACGCGCCAGCCAGCGACTGAGGCTGATCGTGCCACTTACGCTGCTGTTGATCTTCTTTCTACTCTTCTTGCACTTTAAGAACGTCACTGAATCTCTGGTCGTGATGTTTAGTCTGCCTTTCGCCATGGTCGGCGGAATGTGGTTGATGTTCATCCTGGACTTTAACATGTCGGTAGCGGTCGCGGTAGGATATATAGCCCTGCTTGGTCTCGCCGCTGAAACCGGTGTTGTTATGTTGGTGTATCTGGATGAAGCATTCAAACGCTATCGCAGTGAAGGCAGAATGCGGACAGTATCCGACCTGCAGACGGCGATCATGGAAGGCGCCGTCGAAAGGGTGCGGCCTAAACTGATGACCGTAGCGACGACCTTGATCGGTCTTCTGCCGATCATGTTCGGGGCTGGAACAGGTTCTCAGGTTATGAAGCGCATCGCCGCTCCCATGGTCGGTGGATTGGTATCATCGACAGTGTTGACTCTGCTCATTTTGCCGGCGATCTACTTCTATATGAAGCGCAGTCAAGTAGAAGCCGATCCTAAAAAAGTTGACTAAAGAATTATGCCTACAGATAAAACAGATAAATAGAAAAACACAAGGAGAAGAATAATGAAAACAAAGTTATCGGTGATTTTAATGATTGCTGCGGCTGTAACTGTGATGGTAGTTCTTTTAGCTGGTTGCGGTAAATCCAGCGAGAAACAACCTGAAGCCACAAGCAAGCGTCAAATGCAGGGTATGTCCGCAGAAGGATTGAACTACATTTACACTGCGGAAACTCTCTATACCTGTTCCATGCACCCTGAAGTGGCTACCGACAACGCTGCAGCGAGCTGTCCTGAATGTGGCATGAGCTTAAAGGAAATGAGTGAGCAGCAGGTAACGGAACTGCGAGCTTCACACCCTCGAGGTTGCCCTATGTGCAATATCGTAGTGCCCGGAGATTCAGAAATGAAGAAGTGTCCGAAATGCGGAATGAAACTGGTCGATGTTGCAGATAGCGATCCGCATTCCCACAATCACTAATCAACTCTCCGAAAGATAGAAAGTGTGCTTTTACGTGGAATAAGCACCATACTATCATTCCATACCTCATACACCCAGAGTTAATAGATGAAGGGCTTCCAAGCTATTTGGAGCCCTTTATTGTTATGGGTTTGACTTTTTTTTCCCTATCAAGGCATACCTACACCCTGGATAAAAGCTCTGCAGATAGATAATTTTACTATCTCGGCTCCCAATAGCTGAATTGAAAAATAATCATTGCTTATCTAATAGAAGCGATTTATTTTGGAAGAAATCCCATTTTAGTCTGTCCATCTACGCCTCTGGTATAACCTTTTCTTCGTGGAAACTGAGGGCATGAAATCGATATTTTACAGTAAAGCCAAAGAGATTATCAGGCAAATTCCGGAAGGCAGGGTAGCTACTTACGGGCAAATTGCAGCAATGGCAGGCCATCCCCTCGGCGCCAGACAGGTCGCCTGGATTCTGCACTCCTCTTCTGATGTTGATAACCTGCCCTGGCATCGCGTGGTTAACCGCCTCGGACGAATTTCTCTAAAGCAAAATAACGGTTATGAACAGCAGAAGGCGTTGCTGGAAAGCGAAGGCATCGTCTTTAGCGCCGATGAAACTATAGATTTCGAGCGCTATTTCTGGTCGCCGGAATAAGATCTTTTTATCTCTACTAAAACAGCCGAAGAGTGGCAGCCCCTCACTCTTAATTTAGGGTATCCTGCCAGGAGAAAAAGAATGAAAGCAATGGTATTGAGAAAGATTTGTAGTATTGAAGATAATCCCAATCCCCTGGAATTAACTGATCTGCCCGACCCGGAGCCAGATAATGATGAGATCCTCATAAAGGTTACTGCATGCGGTGTTTGTCATACTGAGCTGGATGAAATAGAAGGACGTACGCCACCGACACATCTACCAGTCGTTCCGGGGCATCAAATTGTAGGAAGGGTGGGCGATACCGGTGTTGACACCAGCAAGTTCAAAACTGGCGACAGGGTGGGCGTTGCCTGGATATATTCAACCTGCGGGAAATGTAAGTTTTGTCAGGAAGGCAACGAAAACCTCTGCCCTAAATTCAGAGCCACAGGCAGAGATGCAAACGGCGGGTACGCACAGTACCTGACTATTTCTGAAAGGTTTGCATATGCTATTCCCGACACATTTACCGATGTTGAAGCTGTCCCATTACTGTGTGCAGGTGCAATCGGCTACCGGTCCCTGAGACTAACTGGTATCAAGAATGGCCAAAACCTGGGACTGACCGGTTTCGGAGGATCGGGACATCTCGTCCTTAAGATGGTCAAACATAAATACCCTGATGCAAAAGTTTTCGTCTTCGCCCGAAGCGAAAAAGAGAGGAAATTCGCTCTTGATCTCGGAGCGGACTGGGCAGGCGATACCATAGATCAACCACCGGAAAAACTGGACAGTATTATAGATACCACACCCGCTTGGAAACCGGTTGTTGAAGCAATGAAGAATCTCAACCCAGGCGGCCGATTGGTAATCAATGCTATCCGCAAAGAAGATATAGATAAAGATTATCTGCTCAACCTGAACTATACCTCCCACCTCTGGGAGGAAAAAGAGATCAAAAGCGTTGCCAATGTAACCCGCAGGGATGTCACCGAGTTCCTCGCATTAGCCGCCGAAATGGGCTTAAAACCTGAAATCGAGGAATTTGAAATGGAGGAGGCGAACCGAGCTTTGGTTGAGCTAAAAGCCGGAAAAATTCGTGGTGCAAAAGTATTAAAGGTGGATTATTGAAGAGATTGATATAAGGAGGTCATAGTTATGGAAATAATAGGCTATGTATTACTGGCGATAGTGGCAATCTGCTGGTTGATCGCTATATTTGTGGGAATGATTGCCACCTTCCCGATAGGTATAATCGGTCTGATTGCCATACTGGGAATCGGTATTTTATTCGTGAAGGTATTAGCTGATCGCTTATCCAGCAAGGAAGACGACCACTATTCCAGGAACGTTGACAAATAGGAGATAATAATGTTAATCACTACCCAGGACGAATTGGCAGATTACGAGATAACCGAAACTTTAGGCTTGGTTAGAGGAAATACCATTCGCGCCCGCCACGTGGGAAAGGACATTCTGGCAGGATTGCGGTCTGTAATTGGCGGAGAGATCGTCGAATATACCAAAATGCTGGCGGAATCGCGTGAACAGGCTATCGACCGCATGGTTGAAGAAGCCCAAGGTAAGGGCGCTGATGCTATAGTATGCATGCGGTTCACTACTTCGACAGTCATGAGCAACGTAGCTGAATTATTAGCCTACGGAACCGCGGTTAAGCTGAAGAAAAAGTAGCATCTCTCTTTTACATTTATACTTATAGCGAGATACTGTATTTATGTCGGGAAGGAGGAAATCCTGTGCCTAGAAATACCCTCATATATCTGTACGAAGTTAACTTGAAGGTGATTGAGAGCAATCTGAAAGGGATCACCCAGGATGACAGCCTCTTGCAACCACAGGAAGAGGGCAACTGCATAAATTGGGTGCTGGGACATATTGTCGCCACGCGCAATTCAATCATGGAACTTCTACATGAAAGTCCGGTTTGGAACGATACCGATGCCGCCCCATACATCAGAG
>CBDUWK010000007.1:0-16171 GCA_965370905.1 uncultured bacterium
CAAAGGTTAGATCAAAGGAAGTTCCTTCAAGGGAACGGAATTCAGCTAAGTAGTTAAGCTCGCGATCCAATCTCACTACACGGTCGTTGCCCCGGTCAGCAATGAAGACGTCGAGACCGGAGATGGCACATACATCCGCAGGATCGGAAAATTGCTCCAGGCCCAATCCCGGTCCTCCAATTTGCCTAACATAACCTCCCTGCGAGGTAAGCTCGACCACTACTGATAAACGAGAATCGAGAAGATAGATCTTATCCTTCGGACCGACAGATATTGAGGTGGGAGTCTGGGGATTAAAATTGTTATAGGGGGGACGAAGCTCGGCAAGCTTTTGCAATTGAAGCCCGGCGGAAATTGGGGTTACAAATAGAGATATTGCCAGTATCAGATAAGCACGCATCACTATTATAGCCGGGTAGATCTGCGGACAGAATTTCAGGTTTTTTTCAGGGCTAACTTGTATATTTCTACGTATTTTTTGGCCGATTTTTCCCAGGAGAAATCTTGGTTCATACCACGCGTTTGGAGCTCGCGCCACTTTCCGCGATCCTTATAGAGTTTTAGCGCTCTTTTTATGGCATCCAGCATCAAATTTGCAGTGTATTTATTGAACGTGAATCCTGTGCCGGTATCCGGATTTTTATCGATATCGAGGACTGTGTCCGCCAGACCGCCTGTTGCTCTCACGATGGGCACAGATCCGTACATGAAACTGTACATCTGGTTCAAACCGCAGGGTTCATACCTTGAGGGCATCAGGAAAAGATCACTTGCCGCTTCAATCTGATGCGCCAGTTGATTGTTAAAAGTCAGGTGAACTGAGAATTTGTTAGGATACTTGTCCGCGGCTTTACTGAAAAGGTCTTGATATTTTTTATCGCCCGTGCCAAGAATTATCATCTGTATATCGAGAGCGGCTATTTTATCAAAGACATCTTTTATCAGGTCGAAGCCTTTTTGATCCGCTAAGCGCGAGATAATGCCTATTAAGGGGGTATCAGGATTATATTCCAAATCAAAGCGTTCCAACAGCGCTTTTTTGTTTTTCTCTTTCCCTTCAAGGTTTTCTTTGGAAAACGGGTAATCGATCAAGTCATCTTTTTCCGGATTCCAGATGTCATTGTCGATACCATTAAGAATACCGAAGAGATCTTCGGCACGATCACTGAGCACTCCTTCGAGACCGAAACCGTATTCAGGACCGGATTGGATTTCTTCGGCGTACTTCTGACTCACGGTTGTGACAATATCACTCAGCTTTATCCCCGCTTTAAGAAAACTGAACTTACCATGAAATTCCACATCTGACATGGGTTGGAAAATATCTTCGGGAAAGCCTCCATGTGTTACAGCTGATGGGGAGAAATTCCCCTGGTACCCTACGTTGTGTATCGATAAAACAATTTTAGTGTTGCAAAAAAAACTATCGTCTTTATAAAGTGTTTTCAGGTAAAGAGGTGTAATTGCTGTCTGCCAATCGTTGCAGTGGATTATATCCGGCTGCCAGCTTAAGGTTTTAGCGATCTCCAGAAGGCTTCTGGAAAAAAGTTGAAAACGCAGGTCGTTATCAATATAATCATTTCCGGTTGCCGGATCGACATAAAGGGACTCTCTACTATAGAATTCGGGATGTTCAACGAAGTAGCATTGAACTTTAGTTTCAGGTATGAAAGCCGATTTTACGGAAACTTTATGCACCCCGCCGCCGAGCAGAACATCAATTTCTCTCAATCTAATTACTTCACGCAGTTTATACTTTACACTATTTATGGATTTGTACTTCGGCATGAAAACTCGAACATCATGCCCTAATGATTTCAAATGTTTAGGAAGGGCGCTGGCGACGTCCGCCAAACCTCCGGTCTTTGCAAAAGGAACTACTTCACTGGCTGCGAACAAAATATTCAATGATTTTCTTGGCATATTGGTCTTTTTAGATGAGTCGATAAGTTTGGTATCGGTACCTGGTTTGTAAACGTTAATATATGAAAATTTATGAATTAAGTCAAGGTAAAACTCTCATTCTGCAGAAGCGCAGCGGTTTCTGCCATCTTTTTTCGCTTTATATAAGGCTGTGTCAGCTCTGTTGAAGAGATCTCGATAACTATTGAGAGTTTTTGAGTTTTCTGCCACACCCAATGAAATAGTGAGATTCCCGGTAGGTTGTTTTCTTTCGTTTTTGAATCGTTGCGCTTCGACCCCTTTACGGATCTTTTCTGCTACTATCATGCCATTACTTATGTTTATCTCCGGCAGGAGCAAGACAAATTCTTCACCACCCCATCGCGCCACAAGATCCATTTCACGCACCGACCTTTTTATCGTATTTGCGACCCGAATGAGAACGCGATTACCAGCTAAGTGCCCATTATTATCGTTGTACTCTTTGAAGTTATCGATGTCAATAAGAATCAAAGAGAGCCAATTACGGTAACGGCGAGCTCTGGTAAATTCCTTTTTAAGCTGTTCCATAAAATAGCGGTGATTGTACAACCCAGTCAAATCGTCTATAGTAGCCATTTTCTGAGCTGCATGATATAGCCAGGAACGATTTATAGCCCGACAGAGTGAAGCGCCAGCAATTACCAGCCACTTTTTAAACTCCTGGTCGAATTCCCGCCGTTCTTGAAAAAAGAGCTTCATAACACCAATATTACTATTACCGTTGATTATGGGAACCAGAATACCCAGGTGCAGTTCCATAACCCGTAAAAGTTCTGGATTGGTAACCATAGAATCGGACTTTTCGAGGACAACTATCGCCGGTTTTCTCCTGCGGGGCAAACCACGCAAGAATTTCTCATGTAAGATTATCGATAAAAGCTTGCCACCGTATCCGGTGTCGTTGCAGATCCAATTGGAAGGTCCGGCGTCTTCCGTTTGCGGGTCGGGGAGTAGGGAAATTTCGAGATAATCATAAGAGATTTGGTCTTTGAGGAGGTCACTAAACGCCTGCAAGGTATCATTTGGCGAGAGAAGTTCCCCGAGTTTCTCTTCCAATTCAAATCCAAAGCGCGTCCAATCTCTGAAATTTTCAGTTTGAGGTGATCCTGAATTGGCACTTTTCATCTGAGAAGTCCCGATTATTTACCCGCATTATGGGTATATGTATAAATGTCTGAAAACAGTTCGAAGCAACAACAATTTGAATTATAGGGATTTGTGTGGTTACATTTTAACCGCGAGCTGATCATCATTGTTTAGCACACATCGCCCCGCTTTGAAAACTTTACCGACAAGGTTCATACCGAAGTAATATGGAATGGCCTGTTCATTATCGCAATTCCAGATGACGACGTCTGCCAATTTCCCTATATCTAAGGCACCAACTCTTTCCTCAATTTTGAGGGCTAAGGCGCCCCCTCTCGTGACCGCCCACAGCGCCTCTCTTGTCGTCAAGCCGCAAAACACACAACCCAAAGTCATCATCAAGGGCAGATTTTGGGTGGCGGAACTGCCAGGATTGAAATCGGTTGCCAGAGCTAATTTACCGCCGCTTTCGAGAATGCGCCTGACTGGTGGATAGCGGTCAAGTCCCAGAAATATGACTGCACCTGGGAGGATAGTGAACACAACATCTGCCTCTACCATATTTTTTATCCCGGCGTCAGAGATATAATCTAAATGGTCGGCAGAAGCCGCACCCACTTCCGCAGCAAGTTCCGCCCCAGCGGTATTAGAGAGCTGGTCCGCGTGTATCTTTGGGATCAGACCATTTTTCTTTCCTGTTTCCAACACTCGGCGTGATTCGTTTACAGAAAATACTCCCTCTTCACAAAACACATCACAGAATTTGGCTAACTGTTGTTCTGCCGTCTCGGGGATTATTTCATCTGTTATTAAGGCAATGTATTTTTCTTTATTGCCTCGGAATTCGTCGGGCACCTCATGTGCGGCCAGAAGCGTTGGCACCAGGTCCAGAGGATGCTGCTCATTACAACGCTTGAGGGCCTGGAGTTGTTTCAGTTCATCTCTGAGTGAAAGACCATAACCGGATTTCGCTTCGATGGTGGTGGTGCCGAAACTAAGGAAGCGATCGAGGCGCGGCAGCATTCTGTCAACCAGTTCATCCTCTGAAATGGCTTGAAGCGTTCGCACGGACGACCGTATACCTCCACCCGTGGCGGCGATTTCCTGGTAACTTTTCCCCTGATTGCGCATCTCAAATTCAGCCAGGCGCGGTTCAGCGAAGGCCGGATGTGTGTGACTATCAACTAATCCAGGCGTTACCAACTTACCTTTGGCGTCTATTAACTCCGCTTTTCGTTCTTTAGCCAGGGGAAGAATATTTGCTTCTTCTCCATAAAGCTGGATATTAGCATCAAAAAGAATAGCTCCGCCGCGCACCTCTTGCCAACTTCCATCGGGGTGCGGATTCAGCAGTAAACCTATATTTCTAATGCAAGTCAACATGAAATATCCGAATGATCCTGAAGAGTTGACTAGTAGTTAATACCGGAAAGTTCATAAACCTGTCTCATTATCTGATCAGCCTGTTCCTGGAGGGAACTCTGATTTTTGGGATTTACCTCGATGGGCTCAAGGTGTATTGGTTTACCGACTATCACCCTCAATTTTCGCGGTCGCGGTATCACTGCATCGGGAGGTAAGATTTTGCGCGTGCCGATGACACCCACCGGCATAACAGGGCATCTGAATTCCTGCGCCATGCGTACAATCCCGGTATGAGCTTTGGGTTTATCTGTGTCTTTGCGGCGACGGGTTCCTTCCGGAGCTATGACCAACACACCGCCCTTTCGCAATACACTGCGTGAGAATTCTATTGCCTGGCGATCACCAGCGCCTCGTTTTACAGGGAAAAACCCCACGCTTTTCATCCACCAGGAAAGTAATGGTATCCTGAAGAGGGATTCCTTAACCATTGCATGGGCTGGACGGTCAATAGCAAAGGCCATAGCGGGGATATCCATCAAGCTGTTGTGGTTCATAGCAATGATGAACGGCCCTGATGCTGGATAGTTCTTCCGTCCTCTCCCGTATCCTCTGAAATATATTGTGCAGAAAATGCGAAAAGAGAGAACCGACAACCAGAAAATAAATGGTTTCAGTTTGGTATTTTGATTTACGCTATTCACCCATTACCTGCGCAATTATACTGCGATCGCGTGCCTTGTTATCAAAATCTATGAAGATAATCTGCTGCCAGGTGCCCAGAGTTAACCTCCCATTGGTAAATGGGACGACGAGTGAAGGTCCTATCAACGTAGCACGGATATGTGCATGACCATTGCCATCATGCCAGGTTTCGTTGTGGTGGTAGCGTTGCTCTGATGGAGCGAACCGTTCAAAAAATTCGGGCAAATCTTTCAGCAGACCGGGTTCATATTCAACGGTGGATAATCCTCCGGTGGAACCGGGTACAAAGAGTGTCAGATGACCCTCAGTCAAGCCGTGCTTAGCGACTATTTCTTGTGCATACCCGGTGATATCGTGTATATCTGTGTTGCCTCGGGTTGCTAATGGTATGGTATCGGTAATTACAGGCATATCTATCTCGGTATTTTAACTCCCCGTTCATCTGCCACCTCAATCGCCTTTTCGTATCCTGCGTCGACGTGGCGAGCCACCCCGATGCCGGGGTCGTTGGTTAACACCAGCTTCGCTCTCTTGGCGGCAAGATCGGTGCCGTCCACAACGGTTACCTGGCCGGCATGAAGCGAGTATCCGATGCCCACCCCGCCACCGTGATGGAAGCTCACCCAGGATGCACCTGAGGCGGTGTTCAGCATGGCATTCAGAATAGGCCAGTCGGCAATGGCATCGCTGCCGTCCTTCATCGCCTCAGTTTCACGATAGGGGGAAGCCACGCTACCGCAATCCAAATGATCCCTTCCGATAACGATTGGAGCTTTGATCTCACCACTTCGCACCATTTCATTTATGGCCACACCAAATTTTGCTCTCGCTCCGTAGCCCAGCCAACAGATACGACAGGGAAGACCCTGGAATTCCACCTTTTCACCTGCCAATTTAATCCAGCGTGCCAGCGGTTTATCGTGAGGGAAGAGGCGCAGTACTTCTTCATCGGTTCTTTTTATGTCATCCGGATCTCCGGATAGGGCTACCCATCGGAAAGGGCCCTTCCCTTCGCAAAAAAGCGGTCTGACGTAGGCCGGGACGAAACCTGGAAACTCAAATGCACGCTCATACCCAGCTTTTTCAGCCTGGCCGCGCAGGCTGTTGCCGTAGTCGAACACCACTGCGCCGCGATCCCTCAATTCCACCATCGCTCTAACGTGTTCGACCATGGAACGATAGGCCATCTCGATATATCTCTTCGGGTCAGTTTTACGCAGCGCCAGGGCTTCGGTATAGGAGATACCATGAGGTATATAACCGTTAAGTTCATCATGAGCAGAGGTCTGGTCTGTCACCAGATCGGGTACTATGCCGCGTTTGACGAATTCGGGGAATACTTCCGCCGCGTTCATTAATAAGCCGATGGAGAGTGCTTGTTTTTTGGCCTTATATTCCAGGGCGATCTTTAGGGCGCGATCAAAATCGGTTTCCATAACGTCGAGATAGCGCTTCTCAATCCGTCGTTTAATCCGGTTTTCGTCAACTTCCGCGATGATGGATACAGCTCCGTTCATAGTGGCAGCCAGAGGTTGGGCTCCTCCCATTCCACCCAACCCTCCCGAGAGTAGCAGTTTCCCATGAAGATCGCCATCAAAATGAGTATTGGCTGCTGCTGCGAAAGTTTCGTAGGTTCCTTGCAGGATACCCTGCGTTCCAATGTAAATCCACGAACCGGCGGTCATCTGACCGAACATGATCAAACCCTTTTTCTCCAGTTCACGAAAGTAATCCCAGTTAGCCCAGTGACCGACCAGATTAGAATTTGCGATTAAAACCCGGGGCGCCATTTCATGAGTACGAAATACTCCCACCGGTTTTCCGGATTGGACTAACAACGTCTCATCATTTTCAAGTTGCTTCAATGCGTTCACTATGGCGTCGAAAGCTTCCCAGCTGCGGGCGGCTTTACCTGAACCCCCATAGACTATCAGCTCTTCCGGATTTTCGGCGTTTTCCGGATCCAGGTTATTCATCAGCATGCGCATGGCAGCTTCCTGCTGCCAGCCTTTGCAGGATAGAGTAGTACCGCGGGGAGCTCTAACGGTGCGGGATGACATGGTATAATCCTCGTTACAAGTGCTAAATCAGCCTTAATTGTGTATTTGGATTCTTCCTGATATTCAAAAAAGTGGATTATACCAAAAGAAAATGCATCAGAATTGCAAATGCAAGCAAATCTTTGGCATTAACGCAAACGGAGATGTCCCTGCAAGACCATGTTGTGGAAGCACTAAGTGGGGATTATTTTATTGATTTACTCCCAGTTCTGTTACTTTTAGACTTAGTTTTGTCAGTTTGGGCGAGCGCAAGTTTCAGAGCGTCCCCGATATTATCGACGAAGTGGAAGCGCATTTTTTCCTTGATATTGCTGGGGATCTCTTCTAAGTCTGCTTTATTATCTTTTGGTAGGAGGATGTCCTGAATGCGTGCCCGGTGCGCCGCTACAAGTTTTTCCCTGATACCACCCACAGGCAGAACATGACCCTGCAGGGTAAGTTCGCCGGTCATAGCCAGGTCGTCGCGCAAGGGTCTGCCGGTAAAAAGAGAAGCCAGGGCTGCCGCCATAGTTATACCGGCAGATGGCCCGTCCTTAGGTGTAGATCCTTCCGGAACATGGAGGTGTATTTCCTTGCCGGACACGAAATCCGCTTCGAGCCCGCATTTTTTTGTGTTGGATCTTAAGTAGCTTAGCGCAATATCTGCTGATTCTTTCATTATATCGCCGAGCTGTCCGGTTAGATGAACTCTCTCTCGCCCCGGCATCCAGGAGCATTCGATGGCGAGCACTTCACCGCCCCCCGGCGTCCAGGCCAACCCGTATGCCAGCCCGACTCCTGCTTTGCGACCCAGCTTCTCAGACCCAAATTTCGGGACACCCAGGAAATTGCGGTAGTTCTTCGCTGTAACCCTTACTGGCCGGAGATTTCCTTCAGTCAGGCGCATGGCGGTTTTACGGCAAATCGCTGCGATAGTCCGTTCAAGACCTCGCAGGCCGGCTTCCCGCGTATACTCAGCGATGATCTTTTCCAAAGCATGGTCACTGATCGAGATCTGGGAATGGTCCAGGCCATGTTCTTTTATCATGCGAGGGATTAGATGAAGTTTGGCAATAGCGATCTTTTCGGGTGAAATATAACCCGACAGAGAGATTATCTCCATCCGGTCTCGAAGGGGATGGGGGATCTGATGTATATGGTTGGCGGTAGTTATAAACAGAACCTTGGAAAGATCGAAATCAATTTCGAGGTAATGGTCGCTGAAGGACGAATTCTGTTCCGGGTCCAATACTTCGAGCATAGCGGAAGCGGGATCACCCCGAAAATCGTTGCCCATCTTGTCAATTTCATCCAGCATAAAGACGGGATTATTGACTTCAGCCATACGCAACTTCTGGAGAATGCGGCCGGGCATAGCACCAATATAAGTGCGACGATGCCCCCTAATCTCAGCTTCATCGCGCATCCCACCCAGTGAAATCCGCACGAATTCCCGCCCCAGAGCCCGTGCAATAGACTTGCCCAGGGAGGTTTTACCAACACCAGGAGGTCCAGCAAGGCAGAGAATGGGGCCGCGGACTTCCTTCCGGAGCTTACGGACGGCCAAGTATTCTAAGATTCGCTCTTTGATGTCTTTTAAACCGTAGTGATCTTCTGCAAGAATGGTTCGGGCACGTTCGATGTC
Source organism: uncultured bacterium (assembly GCA_965370905.1). Classification (GTDB taxonomy): domain Bacteria; phylum Electryoneota; class B3-LCP; order B3-LCP; family B3-LCP; genus JALGVT01. The sequence continues at coordinate 8,782 of CBDUWK010000007.1, forward strand.
GATGTCTTTTTCGACCGAAATATTCCAGGGTACAGCAAGTATCCAATCGATGTAAGTCCTGGAGACTATGTATTCTGCGGCAGCAGGATTCATCTTCGATAAGCGCCTGAGCTCTTTTACCGCGACTTCTTTAGCATGGGTAGGGAGATCAGCCTCGGATATCCTCTCTTCCAGTTCACTGATCTCACCCAGGGCATCCTCCTCCTCACCGAGTTCCTTTCTGATAGCTTTCAATTGCTCGCGCAGGTAATATTCTTTTTGGGAACGATCCAACTCGTCTTCGACCTGGTTCTGGATCTTATGGGATAATTCCTGGAGTTTGATTTCTCGGTTTACATGAACTGATACCCTCTGCATTCTATCTTTGAGGCGCCACATTTCCAGCAGTTCCTGTTTTTTTGCCACTTCGAGGTTGAGGTTCGAAGTCACCAAATCTGCCAGGTTTTCAGGATCGGAGACGTTATTCAGACTGATTTTAATCTCTTCGGAAAGATTGGGGGACAGCTCGATAAGATGATTGAAATTCTCTGAGACCGAACGGGTTAAAGCTTCCAAATCAAGTGGCCGGCGCCGGTCTATTTGCATCATATCAACTTTTGCGAGGGGGTAGGGATGCTCGCTTTCAATAGAGGTAAGCACTATTCTGCCTAAGCCACGAACCAGCAGCCTCACGCTTCCGTCCGGGACGTGGAACATCTTGATTATCTGGCAACAGGTTCCCACCTTGTAGATTTCTCGTGTATCGCTATCTGCGTTTGGTTTTAGTGTGAAACAACCGATTAATTTGTCACTATCGAGCGCGTCATTGACCAGCTGTACCATAGCTTCATTTGAGACGGACAGCGGCACGATAATACTCGGGAAAACAACTATTTCAGAAAGTGAAAGTATGGGTAGAGTTTCCGGGATGGTAATATCATTTTGAAGGTCGGACGTTTGGTTGGTGGTAGCGGTTTTCATATATCCCCCATTTGAGATCATAACACTGGCGATCTAATCGCGTCTGGCGATTCCCCAAAGATCAAAAAACGATAGGTTTATGCGATGGCGTCTCCTTTCATATTCACCGAACCATTATAATAAATGTAAAGCACCGCTATCATGAAAACATCAAGTTGTCTCTTTACTTTTAGCCTTCTCAAGGTTTCGCAGAATCGTGGCCAACATATAGCCTGCCGCAAAGCCGTTATCGATGTTGACCACAGCCACTCCCCCTGCACAACCGGTCAACATGCCCAAAAGTGCGGAGACGCCTCCGAAATTAGCTCCGTAGCCCACTGAAGTAGGCACTCCTATTACCGGTACTTCCACAAGTCCCCCGACAACGGACGCCAATGCACCTTCCATTCCGGCTACGACAGCTATGGCATTTGCCCTGCCGATCAATTCGCGGTGTGCCATCAACCGGTGTATACCTGCGACACCCACATCATTGAGCCTGTCGCAGACGTACCCAAAGGTTTCGACCGTTACCACAGCCTCTTCGGCAACAGGAATATCGGAGGTCCCGGCAGTGATAACCAGACCGCGCAAATCGGAAGTTTTTCTTTTAGTCGGCGGTTCTTTTGCGGGAATGGTTATGGTGCGTGCAGCAGCATTTGCTTCTGCATAAGGGAATGCCTTCTTTAGATCCTCGATCTTAGCTTTATCGAGGCGCGTTATAAGAACAGGCCCGCCGTGCTGGTAAAGTTTCTCCGCGATTGCGACAATCTGTGCAATATCTTTTCCTTCACCGTACACTACTTCCGGGAATCCTCTGCGAAGTTGACGGTGGTGATCCACTTTGGCAAAGTCGAGATCCTGGTAGGGCAGGTCTTTCAGCCGTTTGAGGATTTCATCCTCATCAAGGGTACCTGCCTTAAACGATTCCAGCCAGGATTTCAAGGTGTTTTCATCCATCTACGACACCACAGAGGGTAATGACTGATTTAGAAAGAACTTTTCGCAAGTTTCCAACAATTCCTCGTAATTTTGTATTTTAAATACAGTGGAACGAAACTGCGCTGCTCCCGGAAGATGCTTACTATACCAACCTAAATGTTTGCGCATTTCCTTAATGCCGATGCGTTCCCCTTTATCCGTAACAATACTCTGTAAATGCTCCCTTGTCAGCTCCCACTTTTGAAGTGCTCCGGGAGGTTGCCAGTTTTCGTTCCTGATTGAAGCCTTACATGCAGCGAATAACCATGGGTTGCCAAGACTTCCCCTTCCTATCATCACTCCATCGCAGCCGGTGTGGCGGCGCATGGTGACCATATCTTCCGGATCAGTTACGTCGCCGTTGCCTATCACAGGAATACTCACTGCTTCCTTTACTTTAGCGATGACGTCCCAGTCGGCTGCACCCTTAAACCTCTGTGTAGTGGTACGTGCATGTACGGTTACTGCCACCGCGCCTGCATCTTGGGCGCGCTGGGCTGCTTCTTCTGCGATTATGTGGTTTTCAGAAGGCCCAGAGCGAATCTTTACGGTTATCGGCAGAGATGAACTCTTATATACACTACGTACTGCTTCTGATAAACTCTCAAGATTTTCCAAGAATCCCGCTCCAGCTCCCCTCCTTACCACTTTTCTTACGGGACAACCGAAGTTCAGATCGATAACGTCAGGTTTTAAATCTTCCAACTGAGCTGCAGCTTCGCCTAGAATGATAGGATCATGGCTGAATAACTGAATCCCTATGGGGTGTTCCTCGGGAAGAAACCTCGCCAGATTCCAGGTCTTCGAAGCATTACGGACTATGGCTTCAGCGCTGACCATCTCGGTAAAAACCATACCTGCCCCGGTTCTGCGGCATAATTTTCTGAAAGAGCGGTCGGTGATACCCGCCAGAGGAGCCAACAAAATCTGATTCTCAACCTCCAGAGGGCCTATCTTCAAGGGAGGAAATATAAAAGGTGTGGCTGAGATTTGCAACTGATTTTTATTCAAATTCAAGTATTCCCAACTTATAACTGTTGAAATGGCTTAACTTGCCGATTCGTCGGTTTCTTCAGATGGAGTACTCTTTTTCTCTTCCGTCGCCTCGGAAGAAGCTGTCTCCGCATGTTCTGTTGAGGATTCCTGCTTTGGTTTATTAAGCTCTTCGACGTAGTTCAATTTCAAATGACTTAAAATCTGTTCGAGTGTGCCGGATTCTTCGGGACTCAGATTGCCATTTGTCTTGGTGTTGAGCATATCCAGCATGTCGATAAAAGCTGAAGCGTTCTGCAGATCCTGTTCTGACTTACCAGTCGCTGGATTTACCATCTTTCCCATCGCGATTAGAGCGTTTTGTTGGAATGAGGTAACAAGTCCCATAAAAAGCAATGAATGTTTATCAATTTTTTCGTTTTCAGGCATTTGACTTACTCCTCAAGATTAGTACATCGAAACTCGGTTTATGCTATTTTCTATCAGAATCTCTGTTAAAAGACATTACCTGCAATATTAATCAGATGGTATGAAAAAAGATCATTCCTCATTCTGGAATGATCTATCCAGTAAATTATACACTTACATAGCCTATCAGCGAAGATTTTCTTTCTTTTCCAAGCCATGGATGAGATCGCGCAGCCGTGCGGCTTCCTCGTAGCTCTCATTTTGAACGGCGTCCTGCAGGAGTCTGTTTAGTTTTGCTATTTCGTCAAGGTTCGAAATCTGTGTTTCGGCTCGGTCTCCAGTAACGCCCGCGGTATCCATAATTTCCTCAGCAACGAGGACCGGTACTTTTGCCCTGAGAGCAAGGGCAATCGCGTCAGATGGTCTGGCGTCTATTTTGACTACTCCGCCGGAGGTGCGCATTTCTATCAGTGCGTAGAAGGTGTTATCCTTCAGTTCTGAAATATAAATCTTCTGTACCGCAGCATCAGCGGTTTCCAGTAAATCATAGAACAGATCGAAGGTCAATGGCCGGGAGTAGCGCATATCTTGTAAGAGCAATGAAATTGTCTGTGCTTCTGTAGCCCCAATAAAGATGGGCAGCCAGCGCTCTCCATCCTGTTCGCGCAGGATGACCACGTAACCCTGGTATGGAGGGCATACAGAAACACCTGAAACTTGAACTTTAATCATAACTCCTCCCCCGATCTGCTCAATAAATCATGTTGGTATTATAATATAATAAATTATCCTTCATTGTCAAGTGAGTTCCATGCCAAAATTGAAGATCCAGTGGTTCGGTGATGGTATATTTAAATAAGAGAATTGAGTTATTTTTCTTGCATCAGGAGAATTATTAATATAACTTTAAGGTTTCTTATACATCAAACTGCAAAATCGGAATATCATGGCTAGAAAATGCGAAGTATGTGGCAAGGGACCGCTGGTCGGTCACTTCCAGAGCCACGCTCATAATATGACCAAACGACGTTGGTATCCCAACCTACAGCGCGTGCGAGTAATACAAGAAGGAAGAGTAAAGCGTATGAGGGTCTGCACGTCTTGTATACAAGCGGGGAAAATCCAAAAAGCCGTCTAGATTATTATACAACTAATTACAACCGGTTGCTTAAGACGTAACCGGTTTTTTTACTCTAATCAAGAGCATCACTTAGTTCTCTAAGAAGTTCTTGGACGTCTTTTTCAGTCCAATCACCCATATGTCCTATCCGCAGGGTTTTATTCCTTAGTTTACCATATCCGTTATCAATCAGATATCCTTTTTGACGCATCCTGTTCACTATATAATCGGTATTTCGCCCATCCAAAGGACGCAGGCAACTGACGCTGGGAAGAGAAAATCCTTCAGGGGCAAACGACACGAATCCATGGTGTGAAGCCCAAGCGAGGACACTTTGCGACATTTTCTGATGTCGCTCCCACCTCGCCGATAGTGTTTCTTTTTCGATTCTTCCGAGTTGAAAATTCAATGCTTGTAACTGGGGGATAGCCGGTGTGGCGACCATACTTGATTCCTCCCATCTTTCTTGCCACAATACGAAATCGTAAGCATAACCTTTTCGTTTTGAATTCCGGCTTTTTTCGATAACACGGGCAGATGCTCCAATTGGTACTAACCCTGGCGGCAAAGCCAAACACTTTTGCGAAGCTCCTACCAGAATATCCACCTTGCTATCTTCCATATTGAGTGGCACTCCGCCAAGCGTTGCTACCGCATCGAGAATAAAAAATACTTCAGGACGGTGTGAAAGCGCGGAGACTGTAGGCTGTAAAGGATTCAACATCCCTGTGGAAGATTCACCGTGCACCATTACTAAAGTATCACAGTTCGTTCTATCGAGGACACGACCTATCTCATATTCCGGTAGAGGCAATCCCCAAGCCATGATTAGACCATCAGCTTTCATGCCCAAGGATCTGGCTGCGGACAACCATCGCTCTCCAAAGGCACCATTGGCAAGCACAAGAACCTTCTCCCCATCTACGTTAGCCAACGCCGCTTCCATAGCAGCAGAAGCAGTACAGGTAAAAGTGAAGGCGAAATCGCGAGTCCCCATAAGATTTTTAAGTCGGGGATCTATCTGCCTGAGAAGATTCTGGAACTCGTCAGTATGATGTCCTAATATCGGTTTGCTGAGTTGCTCCAGTACGTCGGGATTAACTTCAGTCGGGCCTGGAAGGAAATTTTTCATCTTTTATGCCGGGGAGAAGAGAAGGTGTATGACAATATACCTTACAAAACAGATAAAATATAGCGAAAAGTGAGGCGAGAAACAAGTGTGAAGGAGGTATAATAGTGTGGAGGATCGAATTGGCAAAAAAATCAGGGAAACCAATAGGCTTCCCTGATTTATAAACCTTATTACTTGCTCTATTTGACCAACGCTTCGAACAATTCCTGACTCATATCGATTTCTGCTAAAATTTCTTCATTCCAGGCTTCCAATTGATCTAGGGACAAATCCAATTGTTCCATAGCTGTAGGGTCAAATTCAGGTATATGATTATCACCACCCGAGCCGACACCATATTTTCGAGCCAGAATATTGGAAATGTGAATGAGGGATGCAAACCTGGCGTGTTCTGAATCAGGATTAATTTCATGATGATAAGAAATAATTTCAACAAGATTTTCGGGCAGATGCCACTTCTCCGCCAAAATGGCTCCGATTTCGCAGTGCGTTACGCCTAATTCTTCTTTCTCAGCCTGGTAGAATGATATGTTTTTACCTTGAATTGCTTTCCTGACTGCGACTAAATCCTTGGGGAAATATCTATCCAGAACGATTTTCCCGATGTCATGTATGACACCAGCGATGAAGCCTTCTTCGTTTCTATCTATCTGTTGGTGTTTTTCGATCACTCTTGCAATCAAGCCACAACCTATGGAATGTTGCCATAAGGCCACTCGATCAAAACTGGATTCAACGCTGGTATCACTCAATGCTTTAAAAATCGAAACAGACATCACAATGTTCTTTAACGTGTTTGTTCCCAGCAATACGACCGCCTGATGCACCGAGTCGACAGTTCTGGCCAATCCGTAAAAGGCAGAATTGATCAGCTTCAATATCTTCATAGAGATGGCTGGATCTGTCTCCACTGCCGCTGCGACCTCTTTCATAGTCGTATTCGGATTGCGCACTAGCGACATTACGTTCAGGAATACGGTGGGCAACGTGGGGATATCGGTAACATTTTCTAAGTCGGCGAGTATCCTGGCACGCTGTTCCCTATTAACCAGTGATATACTGGATTGATTATTCATACCAAACAATATTTAAAATAAAATAGTATAAGTCAAGAAGTTTTTTCACTCCCTATGGGGTATACTCTTTCCAACGATACTGAATTCCCAGAATCAGTCCAATTGAGATCATTACAGTCCATAGAAATGATCCGCCGTAGCTGAGAAACGGCAGTGGTAGGCCGGTGACGGGCATGAGTCCAACAGTCATACCGACATTTATAAAAATGTGGAAAGCAAGCATAGAGCTCAAGCCCGCGCAGACGATTGTGCTGTAATGACCTTTGGATTTCTGGGCGGCTCTGAATCCTCGCATAACTATGAGAAGAAGGAGGAAAAGAGTGATAGATACACCAATAAAACCTAATTCTTCTCCTACGACGGAGAAGATGAAGTCGGTGTGTTGCTCCGGGAGGAATTTCAACTGTGTCTGACTTCCATTACCCAATCCCTTACCAAAAAATCCGCCTGATCCTACCGCTACTTTAGATTGAATTACCTGGTATCCGGAACCCTGTGGATCAGCCTCTGGCTGAACGAATGAAATCAATCTGCTCTTCTGGTAGGGTTTTAGCTGGTTCCAAATTTGAGGCGTTGCCAGGCTTATGGAGAGATTCATCAAGATTAGAAATATTAGCAGTCCAAGCCGAAACTTCAGCCGGCGGGCTATGAGAATAAATAGTGCGAGGAAAATGACCATCGAAATAACTTTAAAAGATGCCAAAGCCGCGAGAATCGGGCTGATAAGGATAACTAAGTATG
>CBDUWK010000008.1:0-15999 GCA_965370905.1 uncultured bacterium
AATTCATTACAGTTGACATCGTAAGCATCAAGGAATTAGGGGTCGGGCTTTTATCGCTAAGTCCGGTTGTGCCGGATGGCATCGGGTCGCTGTTCTTCCTTCACCTCTTCTTGGTGACCTGCCTGATCGCTTATTTCCCCTTTAGTAAACTGATGCACATGGCTGGTGTCTTCTTAAGCCCCACCAGAAACCTGGCTAACAACAACAGGATGAAACAACACGTTAATCCCTGGAACTATGACGTCAAGGTGCATACCTACGAAGAGTATGAAGATGAATTCCGTGAAGTAATGAAGGGCGCGGGACTACCGCTGGAGAAAGAGCCGGACAAGGAGAAGAAGTAACCATGTCATCAGAAACTGATCATAAGCAGGAAGATCTGCTTAAAGTAGAATATAAACCGCCCCAGAAATCGTGGCTCGATCCCACTATTGATTTCGAGGCGAAAAAGGGGAACTGGTGTTACTCCGGTGTCCACAAGTCCCTGGAATACCTCGATTTGCCGGTTCCGAAGACCAAGTGGGCGGCAACGGATGATGATTGGGGCTTGCCCGAGAATTGGAAGGAAATTATCCTTGATGGTCTCCGTAAACGATTGGAACGTTTTCGTTCCTTGCGCATCTTTATGGACATCTGTGTTCGCTGTGGGGCTTGCGCGGATAAATGCCATTTCTTTATAGGCTCGGGAGATCCCAAGAACATGCCGGTGCTGCGCGCCGAACTACTACGCTCCGTATACCGCAAAGAATACACTCTCGCCGGAAAGTTGATGAGCAAGATGGTGGGAGCTCGTGAGCTAACACTCCCCGTACTGAAAGAATGGTTTTACTACTTCTATCAATGCACCGAATGCCGCCGCTGTTCGGTCTTTTGCCCTTACGGCATCGACACGGCTGAAATCACCATGATAGTGCGCGAACTACTTGCCGAAGTGGGAATCTCCATAGACTGGATCGTTACTCCGGTGGCCAACAGCTTCCGAACTGGCAACCATCTGGGAATTCAGCCGCACGGTTTCGTGGATAGCATGGAGTTCGCCGCAGATGATCTCAAGGATATTATCGGCACGGAGGTAGAAGTGCCCATCAATAAAAAGGGCGCTGAAATCCTGTTCATCATACCTTCTGCGGACTACTTTGCCGAACCGCATTATTATACATTATTAGGTTATCTGACATTGTTTAAGGAGATCGGCCTGGATTATACCTTCAGTACGTACATATCAGAAGGCGGTAACTTCGGGCTGTTTCACTCTCATGAAATGATTAAACGGTTGAACGCTAAGACGTATGCCGAGGCGAAACGTCTGGGTGTTAAATGGATCCTGGGCGGCGAATGCGGACACATGTGGAGAGTTTATCATCAATACATGTGCACTATGCAAGGTGAGCAAGACAACTTAGAAATGCCGAAATCCCCGATCACAGGTACAGTGTTTGAAAATGCTGCTTCCACCAAGATGATTCATATCGCTGAATTTACTGCCGATCTTATCAAACACGGCAAGATAAAGTTAGATCCGAGCCGAAACGATCATTGGACGCCGACCTACCACGATTCCTGCAACCCTGCGAGAGCTATGGGTCTACTGGACGAACCCCGCTACATTTTAGAGAACGTCTGTAACAACTTCGTGGAGATGCCCGAGAATACCATTCGTGAATACACCTTTTGCTGTGGTAGCGGAGCGGGTCTCGGGACAGATGAGAACCTCGAGATGAGATTGCGCGGCGGCCTTCCCCGTGGAAATGCCGTCAGATACGTCCGGGACCAAAACGATGTGAATATTCTGCTCTGTATGTGTGCGATCGACAAAGCCACACTCCCTGCACTATGCGACTTCTGGGCGAACGGTGTGGATGTTGGCGGAGTTCACGAAATGGTGGGCAATGCCCTCATCATGAAGGGTGAAGAGGAGCGCAAAACTGACCTGCGAGGTCAGCCGTTTGCCGGGAAGGAGGGCAGTGAAGATGCATGACAGCGGTAAGATCCTCATAGGTTTAATCATCTTCATTTTGATCGCTACGATTCCCATTACCTATAATATCTTCGCAAAGCGCTACTGTGAAGTAGAAACACACGACCTGGAAATTTTGCCCAAGGCAGGTAAGGAGTGTGTGAGGCCTGTGGATTACATGCGGCCGAATCACATGGACTTATTAAATGAGTGGCGGGATGATGTAGTCAGGCAGGGAGATCGCTTCACCATGGGTCCAAACGGTCTGCAGATTGAGAAAAGTCTCTCCAACACCTGTATGGATTGCCATTCCAACAAGGAAAACTTCTGCGACAGGTGCCACAATTACCTATCGGTTTCGCCTTACTGTTGGGATTGCCATCTTATGCCCTCAGAATTAGTGGAGACCGAATTGGCTGCGCAGCCGGAAGCGGAGGAGATAGACCGATGAGTATAGATAGAAGAAAGTTCGTGAAAGTAGCGAGTCTGGCTGTATTGGGTTTGGCTGCTCGTCCCCCTGTTTTGGCATTGGCAGAAGAAGTTCTCAAAGATACCGCTGAAAGCGAAGGGTGCGGCGCTTCTTGTTCTTGTTGGGGACGTGCCCTGCATCCACCTGAAAACGCCAGTCGTTGGGCTATGGTCGTCGATCTGAAAACCTGTCGCGAATATCCTGATTGCAATGCCTGCATCGACGCTTGCCACCAGACCCATAACGTACCGGATTATCCCAACCCCAAAGATGAGTTGAAGTGGATATGGAAGGAACATTTCGGACACGCCTTCCCGGCAGCTGAACACGAATACCTGGAAGAGCGTGTTAAGCACAGCAACGCACTCCTGCTCTGCAACCACTGTGATAGTCCTCCCTGCGTGAAGGTTTGCCCTACTCAGGCGACCTGGAAACGCGAGAAAGACGGCATCGTGATGATGGACTGGCATCGCTGTATCGGCTGCCGGTATTGCATCGCAGCATGTCCGTATGGATCGCGCAGTTTCAATTACCGCGAACCGAAGAAATTCTTCTCGGAAGAAGGGATCAAACCTCAGCCGGATTTCCCCATGAGAACACGAGGCGTAGTGGAGAAGTGTACTCTGTGTGAAGAGAGGCTGGCGAGAGGTTTGTGGCCATCATGCGTGGAAGCCTGCCCGCACAACTGTCTGACCTTCGGCGATCTCGATAATGCCGACGATCCCGTGCGCAAGTTACTGCATGATAATTTTTCCCTTCGCCGGAAATCCGGTCTGGGGACACAACCTGAAGTGTATTATATCGTGTGAGGAAATAAATGATTGAGAAAGCGCTTCAAGGCGGAAAAGCATATTGGACTCTTGTATTCGTCCTGTTGGGGATAATCGGCCTTGGTACTTTGGCTTACTTGAAACAGTTTTCCGAAGGATTGACCGTTACCGGACTTAGCAGGGACGTATCCTGGGGTCTTTATATCGCTCAGTTTACCTTCCTGGTCGGTGTGGCTGCTTCGGCAGTGATGGTGGTTCTACCCTACTACCTGCACAATTATAAGCTCTTCGGAAAGATAACGGTCTTAGGTGAATTCCTCGCCATTGCCGCATGTATTATGTGCATGACTTTTATTTTCGTGGACATGGGACAGCCTTTCCGTATTACCAATGTTTTCCTTCATCCATCCCCGCAATCACTCATGTTCTGGGATACGGTTGCACTCTTAGGGTACCTGCTCCTCAACATTCTGATCAGCCGAGTAGCTCTAAGCTCGGAAAGTAAGGGCATCGCTCCGCCGAAATGGATTAAACCGTTCATCATTATATCAATTCCCTGGGCGATCAGTATTCATACCGTAACTGCGTTTTTGTATTCCGGTTTGGCGGCCAGACCATTCTGGATGACGGCGGTTCTGGCGCCGCGTTTCCTGGCTTCGGCATTCTCCAGCGGACCGGCAATTCTGATCATTTTTTGCCTCATCCTGCGCAAATACACCAGGTTCGATGCCGGGAAAGAGCCCATCCAGAAACTGGCAGTTATCATGGCATATGCCATGGCAGTAAACGTCTTCCTGATCTTAATGGAAGTATTCACGGCAATGTACAGCGGTATTCCCGAACACTTGGATCACTTCAAGTATCTATTCTTCGGAATGCGTGACGCCGAAGGTGTTCTGAGAAGCAATCTCGTTCCCTGGATGTGGCTGTCATCTATCCTGGCAATTATCTCATTAATTCTTCTGATAATTCCAAAATTTCGCATGAAGGAAGGACTGCTGGCAGTGGCGGCAATTGCCGTGTTCTTCTCGTTGTGGATTGACAAAGGTATGGGTATGATTGTGGCCGGGTTTACGCCCAACCCGATGCATGTAGTCGTTCCCTACTCACCTACATTGATAGAGGGCCTGATCACTCTGGGAGTTTGGGGCATGGGTGCGCTGATCGTCACGATTCTTTATAAGGTTGCATTGACCATGAGAAAGCAGGTAAGACCGGCACGATACAGATCCTCATCCACTTAATTCTGATGTCGAGATTGCTATAAAATGAATATCTTAGTCATCGGGGCCAGAGCTGCAGGTTTAAAGGCAGCTTGCAGAGCAAAGAGACTTTTACCAGATGCCAAGGTAACAGTTCTCGAAGAAGGAGAATACATATCTTATGCCTCCTGCGGCCTGCCTTACTTCCTGGCCGCTGATGTGGAAGAATTTCGGCAGCTCATTACCACACCCTATAACGTCGAGAGAAATGCTGAGTATTTTGCTGATTCTAAGGATATCGAAGTCCTCACCGGGATACATGCAGAGCAAATCGATCCAGATAAAAGGATTGTTAAATGCCGGAAATTGAGTTCAGGTGAGAACGTAGCTTTCTCCTACGATGAATTAGTACTAGCCACTGGCGCTTACGCCATTGTTCCTGAAATAAGAGGAATCGATTTACCTGGAGTCTGCACTTTTACGCGCCCCAAAGATGCTATTGAACTACGGCAAGCAGCAGCTCAAAATGAACTGTCAAAAGTGGCCATTATTGGCGGAGGATACATCGGGTGTGAGTTGTGCGAAGCCTTCAGCGCACTCTGGGGAATCGAAACAACACTTTTTGAGAGTGAATCACAAATCCTCTCTCAGTTACTTGATCCGGACGTCGCCCGAATCGCCGAGCTGGAATTAAGACGCCAGGGTGTTAGAGTATACCTCCAGACCAGGGTATCTGAGATCATCCGGTCTGGCCAAAAGCTGGAAATACTAACGGAATCAGATTCCAGGTTCTCTGATTTCGATCGAATTGTCATCGCAGCAGGTGTGCAACCGCGTTCTGAGCTGGCCGAGAAGGCGGGCATTAACATCGGTCCTACCGGTGGAATCGTTGTCGATCACCAAATGCGAACCACTGTAGCACACATCTTTGCAGCAGGGGATTGTGTAGAATCCACTCATATCCTGACTGGTAAACCTTGCTATCTCCCCCTCGGTTCGATTGCCAATCGTATGGGACGTGTCACAGGTAATACCATCGCCGGAAGAGAAGATTCCTTCGGGGCGGTTTGCGGTTCATCATGTTTGAAAATCTTCGATATGAACATCGCTTCAGTCGGATTAACAGGAAATGCTGCAGCTGAAGCGGGGTTTGATGTTGGAGAATCCTGGGGGTTCTTTACCGATAAACCGGATTATTATCCTGAATTCCAGAACCTTTCAGCAAAAATGGTCTTCGACCGGCGTACCAGGAAAATCCTCGGAGTTCAAGCCGCCAGTAAAGGTGAAGCGATTCGCCGCATCGATGCAGCTTCCAGCATGATTCGCATGGGATTCACACTTGAGCAGGTCAAGGATTTTGAACATGCCTATGCTCCACCTTATGCAGACGTTATAGACCCTCTGCACTATTTAAGCTATATTGGTATTAGTTCGTTAGAGGAAGAAGCCATAGCCATTTCCCCCCTTGAATTCCAGGAAATAGCGGGCGATCATATCATAATCGACCTTCGAGAACCATTTGAAGTCAAGGAAAAGCCTATTGATGTGCCATATTTAGGATTAAAGAACATTCCATTCACACAATTACGTCAGAGTTACGACCAGATCCCCAAGGGGGAACCTATTCTCGTTGTATGTCCGAGAGGCTCTCGGTCCAGCGAAGCAGCGCGTATTCTGAAGCAAAACGGTTTTGATAAGGTCCGTTATGTCGGAGGTGGGATAGCTTTTTTTAATGCTTAAGACAGTTTTTTTACTCTAAATTGGATACTAGTCAAGAGGAGATCAATAGAGTGCCTGGAGCAACAGTTCTCAAACCGGATCTGGAATTCATCCGTACGCTGAAAGAGTCCGGCGGCGATTCCCTGAAGAATTGTTACCAGTGCGCCACATGTTCGGTGGTCTGCAACTTGGCTTCGGTAAATCATCCCTTTCCCCGCAAGCAGATGATTATGGCGCAGTGGGGTTTGAAAGATGATCTACTTGACGATCCTGCCGTTTGGATGTGCCACCAGTGTAACGATTGTTCGACAAATTGTCCGCGTGAAGCCAAACCAGGCGACGTTCTGGCGGCAGTCCGAAATTATTCCTTCCAGCACTTCGCATTCCCATCTTTCATGGGAAAAGCGCTGGCAAACAAATCGTCTCTTCCCTTCCTGTTCCTGGTTCCCGTGTTGATCCTATTCGGCATTCTGTTGGGGGGATCTACTGACAATGGCTATAAATATCTTTTCAGCATCGTTGGCGATGTCGATTACGCCAGGATATTCCCTCACGGAGCGATGGACTCCCTGTTTGTAGGAGGGAACTTGCTCATTTTCTCTTTTGCCGCATTTGGTTTAATGCGCTTTTGGAGGGGAATGAAGAAATACAATCCCGGCAAAGGTCCAGGATTTATACCAGCACTCATCGCCACTGTCGGTGAGATCGGATTACATGGCAAATTCAGCAAATGTGAAGAAAACAAAGGCCTTTATCTAGGACACCTGCTGCTTTTCTACGGCTTCATCGGCGCGCTGGTTGCTACAGCACTTAATTTCCTCCTCACAGTGATAATCAAATTCCTCGGTAGTCCCTGGTACCTGGTGAGTCCCATCGATTTCCCCAATCCGATAAAGCTTATCGGCATCGCTGGGGGTATTGGAATGATAGTCGGTGGTTGGATACTGATAAAACGCCGCAGATCCGAGAGTGAAGAGGTTGGTATAAGTAAATACAACGATTGGCTCTTCTTGAATGTAATAACCTTGGTGGGCTTGACCGGTCTGCTGGCGTGGATTTTAAGAGTTCTTCACTTACCGTTACTGGGATACATCGATTATTACGTACACCTGGTTCTGGTGTTTTTCCTGCTCTGGTATGCACCGTATTCCAAGTTCGGACATATGTTCTACCGGACCCTGGCACTGGTCTATACCAAGAGTGTTGGCGCTGACAACCCGCGCAAATGAAAACTAAACAAGTATCAAAACTTTCTTCGAGATAGATGGAGTAGAAGATATGGAAATTTCCGAAAGTGGTGATCGGATTACAGTCGATCTGCTGGTAGTAGGTGGAGGTATATCCGGCATGACAGCCGCTATAGAAGCCACCGAATTAGGCAAGGACGCCGTCCTGTTGGAAAAGGAGGCTTTCCTCGGTGGACGGGTAGCGCGCATGAACCAGTACTTCCCCAAATTATGTCCGCCAATCTGCGGTATGGAGATCAACCTGAAGCGAATTCGCACCAATGACAAGATCAAGGTTTTGACTCTAACCACGGTTGAGGAGGTTAGCGGAAAACCGGGTGACTACGAGGTTAAGTTGACAGTCCATCCGCGTTTTATAAACGACAACTGTACAGCCTGCGAAGAGTGCGAGAAAGCCTGCGAAATCGAGGTTGATGACGAATACAACTACGGCATCAGCAAACGCAAAGCGGTTTACATGCCCCAGATGGCTTATCCTGCCATCTATACCGCAGATCCAAATTACATTAAGGATGCCAAATTCAAGTCAGTTGTGGATGCCTGTAAGTATGACGCCTTTGATCTGGATATGCAGCCGCAGTCAGTAACGGTTAAGACCAAAGGTATAGTCTGGGCGACTGGTTGGAAACCATACGATGCAGCTAAAATTGAAAACCTGGGTTTCGGCAAGTATGGCAACGTTATTACCAATGTAATGATGGAACGCTACTCATCGCCCGACGGTCCGACCAATGGAAAAATCCATCGCCCCTCAGACCAGGGTGAGGTTAAGAAAATCGGGTTTGTACAGTGCGCCGGATCGCGGGATGAAAATCATCTACCCTACTGCTCCGGAGTTTGCTGCGCCGCTTCTTTGAAGCAGGCGACTTATGTGAGAGAACAATACCCGGACGCGGAAATTCACATCTTCTATATAGACGTGCGTACCCCTGGTCGGCTGGAAGACTTCTACGTGGATGTTGAAGCTGATGAAAAAATCTTCATGCATCGCGGCAAAGCAGCCGAAATCAGGGAAGTTGCCGACAGCAGAAACTTGATCGTGGCTGCCGAGAATACTTTAACCGGTGAGATATCGGAAATGGAGCTGGACATGGTCGTGCTGGCCACCGGCATGGTGCCGAATGTTGCCGAAGATGGTCTGCCTGCAAATACACCGCAAGACGATTGGGGATTCATTATACCAGGTGCGGCCTCAGGCATTGTCGGAGCTGGTGTTGCCAATAGGCCATTCGACGTGTCAGCATGTGTGCAGGATGCGACGGGATCGGTGATGAAGGCTTTATTTACGGCGGAAAGGAGTTAAATAATGGCTGTTGAAACTAAGATCGGCGCTTACATATGTTCCGGATGTGACATCGGCGTAGCTATAGATATCGAAGCGCTCCAGAAGCACGGTGCGGGAGAACTTAACCTGCCAGTATGCAAGGTGCATGAGCACCTCTGTAACTCCGCCGGCGTGAAGATGATCAAAGATGACATTGCCGCCGAAAACCTCAACCGCGTCATCATCGCAGGCTGTTCCGGAAGAGTTAAGACAGAAGAGTTCAACTTCGATAACGGCGTCATGTCCGACCGCGTTTGCTTGCGAGAACATGTGACGTGGGTCATGGAACCCAACGACGAAGACACTCAGATGGCCGCTGAGGATTACCTGACTATGGGCGTAGCCCGGATGAAGAATTCAGAATATCCGGAACCCTTGATCGACGATATCTGCAAGACCGTATTAGTCGTAGGCGGGGGTATGAGCGGCATGCGCGCCGCAGTGGCTGCAGCCAGCGCTGGTAATGACGTCGTGTTGATCGAAAAAGAGGAGAAACTTGGCGGTTGGGCGACAAAATTCAAGAAGGTATTCCCCAAGGTTGCTCCATATAAGGACCTCGCTGATTCCGGAGTGGAAGACTTGATCAAGCAGGTTGAAGGCAATTCCAAGATCAAGGTATATAAAGGATCAACGATTAAAAATATTGAAGGTGAACCCGGTAAATTTGATGTGACTCTCAAAGGCGCAGCGAGCGATTCCATCAAAATCGGTTCAATTATCCAGGCCAGCGGTTGGAAGCCTTACGATCCTGAGAACCTGGAACACCTCGGATATGGCAAATCGAAAAACGTGGTCACCAACGTACAGATCGAAGAGATGGTAGCCAACGGAGGAATCAAAAGACCATCCGATGGCAGCGTTCCCAAAAGCGTGGCTTTCATCCAGTGCGCCGGATCCCGCGATCAAGACCACCTGCCTTACTGCAGCGCGGTCTGCTGCCGCGTTTCATTGAAGCAGGCTTGTTACATTCGTGAAGCCTATCCTGATACTAATGTTTACATCCTCTACAAAGACCTGCGTGCACCCGGACAGTACGAACTTTTCTACAAGAATGTTCAAGAGGATGAAGGAATCTTTCTAACCAAGGGCGAGGTAATCCGCGTCGATGTAAAGGAAGGCGACCGCGTTGAAATAGAATTGGAAGATACCCTCTTCGGTGAGAATGTCATCATAGAATCTGACATGTTGGTGTTAGCAACTGGTATGGTGCCGGCGACTAAGGTTGAAGGCGTCGCGGGAGCACTGGATCCGCAACTGGAAACTGAAGAAGAGGAAAAGGTAGAAGAGAAGAGCAAGGAGGAAGGTGAAGAAGGAGCTGATACTGGTACATCTGCAGAAATCGGCGCTAAGATATTGAATCTCACCTATCGCATGGGAACCGACTTACCAACACTTAAATACGGTTTCCCGGACTCTCATTACATATGTTTCCCTTACGAAACTCTGCGAACTGCCATTTACGCGACTGGTGCCGTGCGCGCCCCTATGGATTTGGCGACTGCAGAGAATGATGCCTATGGTGCTGCCCTTAAGGCTGTTCAAGCCCTGGAATTGATCGGTCAGGGGAAAGCGGTTCACCCGCGCGCCGGGGATACTTCAGATCCCGAATTCTTCCTGCAGCGCTGCACGCAGTGTAAGCGCTGTACCGAGGAATGTCCCTTTGGAACATTGGATGAAGATGAAAAAGGCACGCCTGAGACTCACCCGAACCGCTGCCGCCGTTGCGGTATCTGCATGGGAGCCTGCCCGGAACGCATCGTCAGCTTCAAGGACTATTCTGTGCACATTATCGGGGAAATGTTGAAGTCGCTCGAGATTCCCGAAGAAGAAGATGAGAAACCGCGCGTGCTGGTTTTCATGTGTGAAAATGACGCCATACCGTCGCTGGACCTTGCCGCAGCTCATCGTCTTAAGATCAATCCATTCGTACGCATTATCCCGGTGAGGTGTCTGGGTTCGATGAATGTTGTATGGATAGCAGACGCGCTTTCTGCAGGATATGACGGTGTGTTACTAATCGGCTGCAAACACGGTGACGATTACCAGTGCCACTTCATCAAGGGGAGCGAACTGGCTAACACGCGCATGGAAAATGTACAGGAGAAGTTGAAACAGCTCGTTCTGGAAGAGGAGCGTGTGCAGATATCTGAACTGGCGCTTAACGATTGGGAGAAGGTGCCTCAGGTGATAGCGGACTTCATGGAGGATATTGACACAGTAGGACCGAATCCATATAAAGGGTTCTAAATCAACCCTTTGGGTTGTTGAAATCTATACAACCAGATATAAATGTTGAATATCGCTCCTGAACATACCATAAAGTCTTTGAAATAACGAACTTACAGCCCGTGTGTGGGGTAGCACGGGCTGTAAAACCCATACCTGAAACAGGGAAAAATATTTTAAAAAAATATCTCAGGTTGTTCTTGACTCTAACAAAGATTGTTATTATATTCACAGACCGCTTTTCCCCCATAATAGACAAGAACTTATATCATTAAAATTATTGAGTTTGTAATATCTTACTTGTGAAATCTATCTCAAATTGAAACATTCACATCAGCAACATAAAACTTGCATATAAAATAACGAGGAAATGATATGGCAAAAACAACTCTTATTCCCCCACATGGTGCGGATAAACTGAAGATCTTGCTTCTGGAAGGCACCGAACGTGAGGAGGAATTAAAACGCGCTCAGACACTACCGAAAGTTATGTTGTCATCTCGGGAAACAGGCGATCTCATAATGCTGGGGATCGGTGGTTTCACGCCTCTGGATGGCTTCATGGGCAAAGCGGATTGGAAAGGTGTCTGTGCCGAAATGAAGATGACCAACGGCGTCTTCTGGCCAATTCCCATCACACTCTCAGCGGATCAGGGCGTCGCTGATGGCATCGCCATCGGTTCCGACGTTGCCTTAGTTAACTCCGAAGATAATGAGATCATGGGTACCATGACGGTCAATGAAAAGTACGTCATTGACAAAGAGTTCGAGTGCCAGCACGTCTTCACCACCACGGATAATGAGCACCCGGGTGTGAAGATGGTGATGGAGCAGAAGGCAGTCAACCTGGGCGGCCCGGTCAAGGTCCTCTCAGAGAGCACCTTCCCGACAGAATTTAAGGGTCTCTATCAGCGTCCGGCCGAGAGCCGCGCAATCTTCGCTGAAAAGGGTTGGAAGAGCATCGCAGCATTACAGCTCCGTAACCCCATGCACCGCTCACACGAGTACCTGGCCAAGATCGCCCAGGAAGTCGGCGATGGCCTTTACATTCACCAGTTGGTCGGTGGCTTGAAGCCCGGCGACATTCCGGCCGACGTGCGCGTCAAGTGCATCCAGACCTTAGTTGACAACTACTTCATCGCTGACCGTGTTGTACAGGGTGGTTATCCGCTGGATATGCGCTATGCCGGTCCACGTGAAGCACTGTTACACGCGGTTTTCCGCCAGAACTTCGGCTGTACTCACCTGATCGTCGGCCGTGACCACGCGGGTGTGGGTGAGTATTACGGCCCCTTCGACGCCCAGGATATTTTCTACGAGCTGTGGGAAGGCGCTCTGGAACTGAAGCCGCTGCCCATCGATTGGACTTTCTGGTGCTACAAGTGCAATGGCATGGCTTCCATGAAAACTTGCCCGCACACTGAAAAAGGTGACCGTTTGTTCCTCTCTGGAACCTTGCTACGCAGTCTACTTTCCGAAGGCAAAGTCGACGAGATTCCTGCGGAATTCAGCCGGCCGGAAGTTCTTGAAATCCTGAAGGCTTATTACGCTGGTTTGGAAGAGAAGGTGGAGGTTAAAGTTCACGGGTACGCCACCGGCGAAGGAAAAAAATCATAAATAAATAATAGCCGGTCATCTGTCAATTCGATCGGCACAAATCTTACCGTTATTAGGAGGATTAGAATGCCTAGTTTCGTAATCGTCGAGAAGTGCGATGGGTGCAAGGCGCTGGACAAAACAGCTTGTCAGCACATTTGCCCCAACGACCTGATGGTCTTGGATAAAGACCTCATGAAGGCATACAACTGTGAACCAGAAATGTGCTGGGAATGTTATAATTGCGTAAAAATTTGTCCCGTAGACGCAGTTGAGGTTCGTGGTTATGCCGACTTTGTGCCGCTGGGAGCAGCGGTCACACCAATGCGCGGAACTGACTCCATTATGTGGACGGTCAAATTCCGCAATGGTACCTTAAAGCGCTTTAAGTTCCCCATCCGTACCACTGAAGAAGGTAAAGCAGTTCCGGATGGTGGTTTTGACACCGGTACAGATGATCTGAAGTCACCCGTGCTGTTCACCGAACCCGGTTCCTCTGGAATGGATGCAATTCCGTCGTTGAAGTAATTTAAAAAAAATTAACCAAAAAGGAGAATTACAGTGGCAGATTTCCAAACAAAAGAAGTCTCAACTGACCTTCTGATCATCGGCGGCGGAATGGCAGCTTGTGGCGCGGCAGTTGAGGCGGCTTACTGGGCCAAGAAACAGGGCCTGAAAGTCACTTTAGTCGATAAGGCGGCAATGGACCGTTCCGGCGCAGTTGCCATGGGTCTTTCCGCTATTAACCAGTATGTTGGTTTGAAAGATGGCGAAAACACCCTCCGTGATTATGTTGATTACGTGCGTAACGATCTTATGGGTATCACCCGTGAAGACGTGGTAGCTGATATCGCACGTCACGTCGATTCCTCAGTCCATCTATTTGAAAAATGGGGTCTCCCCATCTGGACCGATGATGAAGGTAAATACGTCCATGAAGGTCGCTGGCAACTCATGATCAACGGCGAATCCTATAAGGTCGTCGTCGCTGAAGCAGCCAAGAACGCCCTGGGAATGGACAACATCTACGAGCGTGTATTCATCACCGAACCGCTGATGAACGGCGATAAGTGCGTCGGTGCAGTCGGATTCTCAATTCGTGAGAACATATTTTACGTATTCAAAGCAAAATCAGTGCTGGTCGCTATGGGCGGCGCTGTTCACGTCTTCAAGCCGCGTTCATCAGGCGAAGGTCTGGGTCGCGCATGGTATCCGCCGTGGAACTCCGGCTCAAGCGCTTACTTCACCCTGAAAGCCGGTTGCGAAATGACCTGTCAGGAAGTTCGCTTTATCCCCGTTCGCTTCAAGGACGCTTACGGTCCTGTCGGCGCTTGGTTCCTGCTGTTTAAATCACGTGCCACCAACGGTCTGGATGAAAACTATATGCAGACCCGTGCCAGTGAGCTCGAAAACTGGGTGCCTTATGGTAAAGTGAAACCGGTGCCTGCCAACCTGCGTAACTGGTTGATGTTGCTGGACGTTATGGAAGGCAAGGGTCCCATCTATATGCGTACCGAAGAAGCCATCCAGAACATAGCGAATAAGCACAAAGATGATCCCAAGGCTTTCAAGAAGAAGATGAGGGAACTGGAATCAGAAGCCTGGGAAGACTTCCTGGATATGACCATTTCACAGGCTATTCTGTGGGCTGGCATGAACGTCGCTCCCGAAGAATCAAAATCCGAAATTGCTGCCGCTGAGCCGTACTTCATCGGTTCACACTCAGGCGCTTCCGGCGCATGGGTCAGCGGTCCTGAAGATCTCCAGACAGCGGAAACCAAAGACGAATACTTCTGGGGTTACCCCTGCATGTGTACCGTTCCTGGTGTTTTCGCCGCTGGTGACGCATCTGGCGCTTCTTCTCACAAGTTCTCCTCAGGTTCTCACGCGGAAGGCCGTATAGCTGCCAAGGCAGCAATCGCCTATTGCGTCGATAACCCCGCCGAACCAGTGGTCGACAACGCTGTTGTCGAAGATCTCAAAACCAAAATCCTGGCTCCGATGGAGCTCTTTGAGAAGAACAAGGGCTACAGCTCGGACGATAACATCCATCCGGAATACATTCGTCCCAAAATGTTCATGTTCCGTCTGCAGAAGATCATGGACGAGTACGCCGGTGGCGTATCCAGTCAGTTCAAAACCTCCAAGCCCTTAATCGAGCGTGGTATGTTCCTTTTGGACTTCCTGCGTGAAGATGCTGAGAAGCTGGCGGCTGAAGATCTGCATGAACTGATGCGTTGTTGGGAAAACACACACCGCATGTGGCAGGCAGAAGCTCACATGCGCACCATCCTCTTCCGCGAAGAGACACGTTGGCCCGGATACTATTTCCGCACCGACACTCCGGGGATGAAAGAGGATTGGCTGGCATTTGCCAACTGCACATATAAGAACGGCGAATGGGAAATGAACAAGCGTCCCGTGAAGTACATTCACGAGTCCATTTAATTTCCTTTCCAGTTCTAAGACAGAACCAACACCTCCGGGCGGTGCATGCTGCCCGGAGGTTTCTTCTCCGTCCTAATTTTCTAATAATTAGGTCCGCTGAAGGTTGAGTTATAACGATAAACTTGTGATATTCTAAATAATCTCTCTTAGAACCTATCATGAAAATCGGTTTCATACAATTAGCCCCGGTACTGGGTGATTGCAATGCGACTATAGAAAAAATAGACCGCCTGATCTATCGGTGCGCGGGAACGGACATCCTGGTTCTGCCTGAACTATGTAATTCCGGCTACAATTTCGAGTCGAAGGAACAGGCCTGGGAGCTTTCTGAGGAGGTCGAAAGCAGCGTATTCGTGCAGTACGTCGAGGCGCTCTGTTCTGATCACAAAATGCATATTGTAGCGGGGATGAGCGAACGAGATGGGGAATCGCTTTTCAACACTTCTGTGCTGGTTGGTCCTGACGGCTTGATCGGGAAATACCGTAAAACTCACCTTTTCACCAACGAACCCGACTTTTTCGAACCGGGTAACCTGGGATTGCTGGTTTTCGATATAGGCTTCTGTAGGCTGGGAATGCTCATATGCTTCGACTGGATATTCCCTGAAGTCTGGCGTGTCATGGCTTTAAAAGGCGTCGATCTGGTCTGCCATCCATCCAATCTGGTTCTGCCCGGTTTCTGCCAGCAGGCTATTCCCGTGCACGCCTTGACCAATAGAATCTACATCATAACTGCTAACAGGATTGGGACTGAACGCGACCTCACCTTCACCGGTCTATCCACTATAGCAGATCCGAAGGGCAAAGTTCTTTATCAGGCTAAACAGGATGGGGAAGAGGTTGGAATTGCAGATATGGATGTGGAATTAGCGCGAGATAAAATGATGACAGCGCGGAATCATCTCATAAACGATCGCAGGCCGGACTTGTACAAGGATTTGTGTGAATAAAATATTATATTCAGGGAGAAATTCATAAACCCCTTGAGAAATCAAAGATTTAAACGTAAATTAATACCATGAAAAACAAAGCACCGGTGCT
>CBDUWK010000009.1:0-15753 GCA_965370905.1 uncultured bacterium
AACGCTCATTGTCTTTCGGAGGGCGAATCTGTCCGGAAACGTTGGCACCTTTGCGCAGACCGAAGCGTTTTATCTGCGAAGGGGATACATATATATCATCAGGACCAGGCAAATAATTGGAGGCGGGGGAACGGAGAAATCCATACCCGTCTGGTAATATTTCGAGAACACCCTGAGCGAATATTAGCCCATCTTGCTCAGTCTGCTTCTCTAAGATTTTGAAGATTAAATCCTGTCGCGGCATGCTGGAATAATCTTCCATGGTCAGGTCTATAGCCACCTTATTGAGGTCGGCGATTTTCATTGAATTTAGTTCGGCAAGGTCCATATACGAGCCTTTGAAATGGAATTTTTAGTCAACCTTAAATTAGCGCACGTTTCCTATCTGGAATTTCAAGTTTTATCTTAAAGGAGTAAATTCGTAGATTCTGTGAACCAGAAGCTTTTATATCCTGGAAGAATTATTAACGAGGGTCTATCGAATTGGTTGGTATCTCAAGTTGTCCGGGGATTATTCGGAAAGAATTCCCATGCACATATAATAATATACCTAATCAATTCGTGAATGTCAAGAATATTCTTCAATTTTTAGAACTTCTTCAGCCAAATAGTGCGAACCAACGATTAAAATAAGATCGTCTTCGACGGCTTGCTCCAAGGCTTTCGAAATAGCTGTAGTAACTGTCTCTATTATTTCCACATTCCAATTTAATTTTTCCGCAAGGATATGGAGTTCCTCTATACTATAGCCACGTGGCGTATTAAGCGGTACCACATATACTTTGTCAGTGTTTTCGCATAATGTCTGGAACATCCCTATTATATCTTTGTCTTTGAGCGCACTGAAAATTGTTATTACTCTATCAGGTTTCCAAATTTTTCGGACGCTATTTACAACCTCGCGAATCGATCCAGGATTATGTCCTACATCGAGGATTACTACAGGATTGCTCATTATCTGCTGCATCCTTCCCGGCCAGACAACAGTTCGTATTCCTGTTGCTATTGAATCATTGTTTATCTGGGGGAAGTGCTGCTCGAGCATAGTTGCTGCTGCTACAGCAGTGCGTAAATTTTCAACCTGGAAATGACCTGTAAGTGGGAGATGTAAGTTAGGAATAGGATTATTTGAATCCTGCCAACTCGTTACACAATTACTTTCTATCCCTGATCGTGTTACATTCAAGGAGGTGAAGTCAACCAGGTTACTTGAAGTGTATAGTTCTGTTGCCAGTTTTTGTGCTCTATCTTCTAATACGTTAAGAACCTCCGGTTGTTGGTTCGCAATCAATGCGGGAATATCGCAGCGGAATATTCCTGCTTTATCTGCTGCGATTTGGGTCAGGGTTTTCCCTAACCGGTCAGTATGATCGTAATCTATTTTGGTTATCACGGATAGAATCTGATTCACTACACCGGTAGCATCCCAGGTTCCTCCGAGACCTACTTCCACAACAGCAACTTCCACTCCACTTCTGCTGAAAGTATCCAATGCCATAGCTGTGGACACCTCGAAAAAAGTGCAGTGATGCTCCTCTATGAATTCCCAATGCTGCTCTAAAAAATCAAGAACAGCTTTATCGGAAATTAATTCGCCACAGAGCTGGATGCGTTCATTAAATTTCAATATATGAGGAGAGGTGTACCTGCCAACTTTCAAACCAGAACTACGAAGAATTGATTCGAGAATAGCAACAACGGTTCCTTTACCGTTTGTTCCAGCGACCAGGATACTAGGAAAATTATTCTCAGGATGACCAAGACGATGACAGAACAGACGAATGTTATCCAAATTCCGTGTCATTCCGAAACGTTGCAGACCGAAAAAGTCATCCCAGTCAAGAGGGTTTGACATTATTCAGCATCCTGGTGGGGACGAACACTCTTCCAAGGTTCAGCTATGCGAATGTTGCGAATAGCTTCGCCGAGAAAACGCTCACCTAAATTCTCAAAGCGTCGTGGAAAGTCGCTTACGAAAAAGTGGTTTTCGCTCTTACGTGTGGAAGAGAGGAGTTCATTGTCTTGGAGTACCGTTTTAACTTGTTTGGCAGTCTCACTGGCGGAATCTACAAGGACAATCTTATCACCCAGGATTTTGGTTAGGAGTGGTTTAAGAAGAGGATAATGGGTACACCCGAGGATAAGAGTATCAATATCTGAAATCAACAGCGATGCAAGATAACTCTCTGCAATTTTTTCAGGGATCTCGCCATCGAGCCAACCTTCTTCTACAAGAGGAACAAACAGCGGGCAAGATACTGCAGCAACTGAAAAACCGGAATTTATGTTTAATATTTCGTTCTCATAAGCCTTTGAATCCACCGTAGCCTGGGTGCCGATAACACCGATGGAACCGTTCTTTGTCTTCTCTGCGGCAGTTTTGGCGCCCGGTGCAATTACTCCTAAAATCGGTATTTTCAGGTATTGTTTAAGTTCATCGAGCGCTACAGCAGATGCTGTATTGCAGGCTACCACTATCATTTTAACGCCGTGCCCAAGCA
Organism: uncultured bacterium; assembly: GCA_965370905.1. Classification (GTDB taxonomy): domain Bacteria; phylum Electryoneota; class B3-LCP; order B3-LCP; family B3-LCP; genus JALGVT01. The sequence continues at coordinate 2,502 of CBDUWK010000009.1, forward strand.
GATATAAGCTGTCTTCCCAGGCGAATTCGCGCACTGCACGATCCGATTTTGTACCATAGGGAACTCGCGCCGTATCTCCGAAATAAATCAGCAACTCCTCCGGAAGAATCTTCATGATCTGCCGAACGACGGTGAGACCACCTATACCGGAATCGAAAATGCCGATGGGGCGATTAGCGGTATGTTCTGATGTGATTGGTAAATTAATCAAGCTACTAACGTCGTACTTATGAATAATATTAACATATATCTCATTTAATAATTTTGTTATTATTGAGTCGCTGTGATCCCCTGCTTCCGCTCTTCCAGCTTCTTAAATTCAATAATACTTTCGGTGATAGCACGGGCAATTTTCTGACGAAATTTTTTGGTTTTTAATTTTTTCGCTTCGTGCTTATTGGATATAAACATTACTTCAACCAGAATAGCGGGCATGGAAGCACCCACCAAAACGTAAAATCCTGCTTGATCTACACCACGGTCAATGTGCTGGGTGTGCACCTTCATACTATTCTGTACCAATGCAGCTAATGTCTCGCTTTCACGGGCAAATTCCGCTTGAGCCATGGCAAGTAAGATATAATTCTCTTCAGTTAAGTCCTGATACTGATTCTTGGATTCTTCATACTTGATCACAGCATTTTCTCGCAATGCTACATCCATAGCCCGTTCATTTCGCGCCGGCTTCAAGAAATATGTCTCGAATCCGTGAGCGCTCTTATATTTAGAAGCATTCGTGTGTATAGAGACGAAAAGTTTTCCCCCGACCTTATTGGCAAATTTCGTGCGATCTTTGAGGGGAATAAATCGGTCATCATCTCGTGTTAAGACGACTCTTAGGTTGGTCTCCTTCTCGAGAAGTTTCTTCACCCTCAACGCAATGTCAAGGGTTACTGTTTTCTCCAACAATCCATAAGCACCGATTGCGCCCGGATCCTTCCCTCCATGGCCCGGGTCAATTACCACACAGTCAATCTTCCATTTCTGCTGTTCGTTCTCCAGGATACTCGATATTTCGTTATCTGCCAATGTTGACAATTCAGTATCAGGATCCGTACTGATCAGTTTGGTTACCAGAGAGATATTAATCTGGTAGGGACTATCTTCCTGCCATACAGTATGTTCAAGGATCTCCTGATTTAATTTAAATGTAAGTTGTACCGACTCTGGAAGTTCCTCGACGATAAGCGATTTGACTGCTCCAACCGGAGGCGTCAGATCGAAGGCTTCCCGGTTTATCTTCGCCTCCATGAGGGATAGACTTAAACGTTTATTACGGAGCGCAGCTCCTGATATGTCAAATTTGCGAGAGCATGATATCCTTATCAGAGTTCCATTTTCTTTCAGGTCGTAGGTGATGGCATAGACGTCAAATTTACCCGGCAGAATAGTTAAGGTCCACAAATATCGATCGTACTTTATAGTGGCAGGGTAAGTTTTTAAAAATATATCGAGAAAAGCGTCGAGAGGCGCCCAGTAGCGATCATCTTCCATAACCACTACAGCAGGAAGCTGATGAACCTTATCTCCGACGATGACGAAGGCGTTGTCAGCTGTCCAGATAATCCGAAAAGAGCCTACCGTGTACTGAATCTTCTGTTTGCTGCTGCTGATATACGTACGAAGATTTAATGCTGTCGCAAAACCGTTGAGATCGACATATAATAGATCACCACTCTGCCGGACTTCAACTTCTGACTTCGATAGCGGTCCTTCAGGAAAGTTGATCGCCAACATTTGAACCGCATAGGACGGCTGGGAAAAAGCACATATCAAAAGGAAACCGATCAACATTATTCCTATGTATCGAATGGCTGCACTAATCAACGATTTCATTGCGATTCAGAACTCTTATTAGCTTCAAATTTGCTGTGATCTTGAAATTGAGATACTTATAATATTGATAATTATAACTATACGAATAGCTCTGGCAACTGGCACAACCTTTGCTTTATTGAAATATGAAACCCAATACAACCTTAAATTTAGATTAATCATGAAACGAATCAATACAATTATAATAAGCTCTCTCGCCATCTTGCTGATGACAGGCATCTCGATTGCCGGCGATAGAATCATCAACGGCGTACAGGGAAGCGAAGGTTACGTTGCACCAACGCTGGAATACAGCATTCGTCCCGAGCCGGTAACCTATGCACCCGGTCGGATCGTAGAAGGTTACGTGACCCTGGAACTTAAGATTGGAACGAGTGGAAACGTAGAAGAAGTCAAAGTGCTCTATAGAACCTCGAAACTCGCAGTAAAAAGTGCTGTCAATGCAATTGAAAATTGGAAGTTTTTACCTGCGCAGTACAACGGTGAACCTGTTACCGCATACGTAGCATATTCGCTGCCATTCGGGTATAACCTTCAAATCTTTGCTAATGATAACTATGCAGACCGGATATTAGATCCCGCAAACGGTGATCAAATTGCAATGAAATAAACTCGCATCAAAGCCTCCTCAATTTGCGAGCGAGCAGGCCAGCCATATTGGCGACCCTGCTCATTTTATTTAGGGAAATCTAAGGGTGAGATTGCAGCTCATCGTTCATAAGGGATCGAAGTCGATTAGCGTATTCGAAGACACATTCAACATAGGCACTGCTGGGGTTATAAAGGCGCAGAGCTCTACGTATTGAAGTATCACTTGTACTCCAATTCGCTTCCTGCAAATAGCAAATGAGGCTTTCAATGGCATCGTGTATGTTGTTTGGTTGGATCTTTCCATCCCCATTTCCGTCTCTGCCGCAGCGCGCATAGCTGGAAGGTAGGAACTGAACCCATCCGAAAGCGCCAGCCCAAGAACCTTCGATTTCCAGCGGATCCCATTGATAGGTTTGGCATACATCGAGAAGAGCGTTTAGCTCTTTGTAAGCCCATTCGGAGCGTCGTACAGCTCTTTTTTGCAGATCAACAGATTTAAGAGTCTCAGATGTATCTGCAAAATGCTTCCAGTGAACAGGATCGTTTATGGAGCTAATAGTTGCCAAGGTTGAGAATACCTGATGTTTGCCGGGATATCTACCGAGATTCGATTCTATTTTTAAAATTGCGACCACAAATTCAGGGTCAATCAGCGTTTCCTCAAGCAAATCGTCCAGATCGTCTTTATTGCGACGCAAAAAATTTAAACCATCCTCAATCTGATTGTCTGTCAGAAAACCAGCGTAGAAATCAGGATTACTACGAGGGACCATATTGGCTAGTACTATCTGGTCGATAAAGTGCACTCTTTCATCCTGGAAATAGCGAGTTACAGTCAACGAGTCTTGATCGTCCTCTATCAGGCGGGACATCAGCGCCATAAATGCAGGCTCGGGTGAAGCTTGAGCGGGTATAGAGGTAGCATAAATGACTAAAATTATAATCAGAACGAAGACGGATTTAACTTTCGTCATAGCCAAGGGCATCTAGACTCTCTCTTCTTAAGTATGCATATTTCATATCGTTGATAGTAATTATTGCTGCGAGGATTACCTCAAAAGCTTCTTCTAGCGAATAGGTGCGAGCTTCCGGTCGTTCAATTTTTCCATGTACTACGCGATTTCTCTGCTCAGCAAAATCCACCAGTTTCCCCGTCAATTTCCGCGGAAACCTGCCGAACCGGTCCTCTATGAGTCTGATTTTTGCGCGCCGATCGCTTACCTTCCAGTGGCGGGATGCCGTCTTAACATCTCTCGGAGTTAACTCCAACTGCCTTACTATTGCATCAAAGTAAAAATCCAGAGCGATCTGCAGCATGACCACAGCAGCTCGGGCTTCCAACTTAAGAATCAGATCTGCTGCGTTCTGAAGGATGTTGATCCAAATTGGCTTTTCATGCTCACCTATTTCCCCAATAGCCATCCAACGTATACGCGGCTCAGGTGTTATTAGTTCACGATCGAAGGAACGCGAGAGAAGAATAAAGTTCTCGTTGCTGACAGATACGGCAGCTATGTAATGGTTGGTTAAAATAAGGTCGCGCATAGGCCGGTTGCTGTCATCCAGGAAAAAAACTTCGGGAGGGTGATGATAAACCGCGCCATACTCTACAACCTGAATTTCGTTGGTGATAACCTGTATGTCGCCGCCAACGGTGTACCCCGGAGCGAGAGGAATAGGGTGTATTGGATCGATGAATATTTGTGGCTTACGTCTGTAGTGATTTATAAACCCATCGATGTAAGCGAGACTCCGACCGCATTCGGGACAAGAAATAGCTTCGTTGAGATTCTCACAATAATGAATGAATTCCTTGGAACAGTGAGGGCAACTAACTGCACTGATGGGGAAAATCAGTAGCGAGGCTTTAACGGAAGATTTACTAATGTGGTTCACTTAGCTAAAAATTCAACAATTTCAGATTGCAAATCTTTAACCAGAAAGGGTTTTTGCAAAAGACCTACGATATGACCCGTAGCCCGTATTTCCTCCAGTTCTTTAGGAGGACCCCAACCGGTAGCTAATATTACTCTTACGCTCTTATCTATGGCCCAGAGTTGTTCTAAAATTTCAGCACCTTTCATCCCAGGCATATGCCAATCCAATAAAATCAGATCTATTTGGTCACGGTATTTCTGATATATCTCTATTGTCTCTTGTCCATTACTCGCCGTAATGACCTCATAGCCCAACACCCGAAGGATGTCACGACCCATCATACGGATAACCTCTTCATCATCGACTAACAGAATCTTTGGTGTTGCTTTCGTGCCTTCAGTCATCTAAGTCCTCAAAATTCGTTTCGGTGGACACATTTAACTTAATCAATCAAGTTCGTGAATGCAATGTAAAAGTCATCTTTTAAGGGGTAAATCAGGCTGCTTTTCATTCATGCTACCCAAATTTGTAAATTATCACAAAGCACTTTGAGGGAGATCTATTTGTGTGATTTTCAGGTTGATCCCAGAACAATTGTATTTGTAGTTGCCCAAGCACCTGATGACTAACACCTCCCTGACATTGAAAGGCAATACCACTTCCCCAAAGCGGTCGTGAACGCATGCTCCTGCTTATATCATAATCGATCCAGTACAAACGCACCTCATAACCATCTGCATCATAAGCTGCCGTCCTAACTTCAAAATTGAGAGTCAACTTCTTAGTAAGATTCCACACTTTATGAGCTTCTATACCTAACATCTTGCCAAGGTTCTGCACTTCGGGAGCACTACAAACTTTAAGGTAAGTCTGCAGACTCCATTTCAGACCGGGCGTGAAGTTCATGGAACTTCGCGCCCTCCATTTTCTCGTTTTATGAAAACTGTCAGCATCTTCTTCTTGCGTCCAACGTGAAGTGAAATTAGATTCCCAACCTCGACCCAAATTTTCTTCCCATTGAAGAAATAAGTCCTGACCTCCCCAGCTTTGGCCGGGTAGTCTTCTCGGGAAACGGTACAAGTGCGCAAAGCCATTCAGCCTGCCCTGGGGCACTTTCAACGAGATATGGGAATACATGCCCTGTCTGTTCTGCACCTCCCCCAGATCAAAATCGAGGCTCGAAGATAGCGGTGAATAATAATCCGGACTGACAGTGTAAAGCGCTAAGGCGTGTTTGATCATCCTATACTTTAATTGAACCGTCCCCATTAGTGCGGTGTTCCAACTGTCATCGAAGGCTGTTTCCAAAGTGGCAGCAGTGCTATTCCAGGAAAATACGAGGTCAAAGCTTCCTGCAAAGGTGTTTTTTAAAGTCTCGCTTCCGTGTATAAGATTCTTATTCCATCCTGTATTTATAACTGTTGCACCAGCTGTGATTCTATCCGATACTCCATCTATTGTGATCCGCGTCCCCCAGGTGTTCTCCAGGACAGCATTATTTCTATCATCTTCCACTTCAGTTCGGTGTAAGCCGCTCAGGTCGAAGGAAGTGATATTATCATTAGTATCCACATAGGTATCTCTATTGCGCTGAGACAGCCAGGCGGTAAAAGTTGCTTGTGGTATTTTGATTGTGGTACCAATACCCCGCAATGCTACCGACTCATCCCACGAATAATATGATTTCAGGGTGGATCGGCGAAAGCGAATATTGGAATCAGCATTCCAGCCCAGACCGAAATTACGCCTGGTATTTATTACCAATCCATGTCCGCTGCTGACTGTAAAGTCCCCGAGGAATAGCTCTCCCCTATTCTCAAAAAGAGGTAATTTTAGTGAGAGTGTCGCATGGTCCCAAAACTCAACTTCTCCGGGGTCTTTTTCTGTAGCCAAACCAAGAGTGACATTATCGTTATTCTTAATAAAGAATTTCTGTCCGAATTTGAATGCACCTTTTTCAACACTTTCACTGTAAGGATGTTGTATAGAGTATCGCGATATCTGGTGGACTTGAGAAGTACTATCGAGTTCTTCTATATATAAATACTGGCAAATCAGATCGAAGTTTGCGCTGTTCACACCTTTTATCGAACGAAGCTCATTTAGATCGCTGAATGTCGCTACAGTTTCACGATGTTCGATTATGGCTGCCGCAATAGTTATGTCCATGCTCGGAATGTTAAGTAGATCAGCGAGCGAAGCCGAGTTCAAGTCAACCATATCAATCAGCAGAAAATCGACGTCATCTTCTGCACCCAGCCGCCAGGGAGCTGCTTCCTCAACTATTTGTGCCTGACATTGAAAGGCTGCAAGCATGAAGCAATACGTGAATAAGGATAATGTTAGAAGGAAACCAGAAGTCCGTAGCATTGGGAGATTCCGAGATCAGGATGATATTGGAAAGCTGCTGTGGCTCTTACTTCGCCTACCAGAAAGGACAAACCGGTAGATATTATAGATGGATCGCTTTGAAATCCGAATAGCACTTTCATCGGTCCATAGACGTCATATCCCATCGCGAAGCGTGATTGCAGCGGATATCGAGTGTCCTTTTCCAGTTCAATATAGAACTGTGCCCTTCTCACCAATCGGAGCGCACTACCGACAACATATGTTTGTGGAAGAGGATACCCTCCTGCACCGATATGAGCACGGTTTATGTTTAGCACTGCACCCGCAAGTTCAACCTGTGGCTGCACCTGCCAGCGCATTCTGGCATTGAAGGCTCCCGCGAGTGCAGAACCATAGTCTTTAATGGCCAACTGCAATAACGAGAATTCGAGGGCAACTGAAATACTCTGGTATAAATTACGTTCATATGCGAATCCGGTGGAGAATTCACTATATGCGCCGAATTGCATACCATATCCGCTTAACCGTATTCTTCCCTTCAGGCCTGGTCCACTAAGACTTAATTGAAAAGGTTGAATTTCTGGCATTCCGTACAAACGTGCTCCACCCGTTGAAAGACTCCATTTCTGCCGTTCATACTGACTTACAATGATATAATCTTCAAAGGCGAGAAGATTTGCAAAGCCAAAATTAATGGGATTGGGATTGGGGGCATCGAATGCGGATTGTGACGCAGAGGGAACCAGAACGCCTAATGACAGAGTAAATAATATGACACGCAAAAGTTTGCACTTGCATGTCACCTTAAAATACTTTATCTTAGACATGTCGTACCAGAGGTAAAATGATGATAACCCGATCAGTAGTCATGTTCATTTTGTTGGCATTTTTATTAGTCTCTTTCGCACCTCAAATACAAGCTCAGCGACCAGTCGCCAAGATCAACGTTAATTTGGAAAAATTTACTCAGCAGGAGATACGCGATAAACTCATCAATTTCCAGGGTAAATTGGAACAATATATAAATAATTATGAATGGACGGATAATGAGCACAGGTACAACATTCCGGTGCAGATCGATATCCTATTTGAACGAGCACGTCCGACCAGTTTTGAAGATCGCTATGACGCCAGATTCATAATTTCAAACGGCACTGATTTCCAGGATTCAGACAAACGCTGGACTTTCGCCTACCAGGAAGGTGAATCCTTGACTCATACAGGTCAATTTCACTCCTTAACAGGGATGCTCGATTTCTTCATTTATATCCTACTCGGGCACGAATTGGATAAATTAGCTAAGTTGGGTGGCACCCCATATTACCAAAAAGCTGAAGAGGTTGTGCAGCTCTCCAAGTTCAGCGAGTTTTTCCAGACAGGGTGGAAGGAGAGATCAGTTCGTATCGCAGACATTATCTCAGAAGACCGTGTGCCTCTGCGTCAGCTGGAATACTTCTTCATACAAGCAACCCAGTGGATGAGACTGGATAACCGCAAGACTGCGAATCAATATCTGAAGGTAATCTTGATTAAACTCAAAGACTTAAATATGGAATCTGAAGGATTAAGCCGTTTCTTCCAGATACATCATCTGGAATTAGCCCGAATGCTCTCAGTGTTAGGAATGGCGGAAGAACTAAATGAGTTAAAACGACTCGATCCAGCTAACGTTGGAACCTATCAGCAGTTCCTTGAACAGATTCAATAAATAAATTATATTATTACAAGGAACAAATCGTACCGAAAGATAGATTAATCAATAGGCGGTCTCCATAAGAATTTGCGCAATTATTACTTGACTTATAGCTGACTGTTTTATAACTTTGTACTGTCTTTTTGAGCAATAAGTGAGAGATAACCTTAAACTATTACCGCTTTCAATTTCGCTGATTCTATTAATTTGCAGCATAGCATTGGCTCCCAGCGTAATCACAAACTTCACGGCTTCCAATGCTGTGGATTTTGTGTTGCTGGAATGGACTTCAGGCACCGAAGCGGGTGTTTCTAATTTTCAAGTTGAACGCAGTCTTGATGGGATCGAATTCCTGGCTATTGCGACAGTTTCACCCCAGGGTAGTAACTCCGATTATACCTACGAAGATCACGATCTGTACAAGGGCGCTACTCGGACTTATTACTACCGTATTAAAGCACAGATGGACAACGGATCATCGAACTTCAGTTCTGTCGAAACCGTTACGCTTTCCTTCTCTGGAATTCAGCAAACCTGGGGATCAATAAAGTCCCTCTTCCGTTAAATCGTAATAAATAGCTATCCCAGCGGCGTTTGCGCCGCTTTTTTTATTTATAAAATATATTGAGTTTTTGTGAATATGGCAAATACTTCCTTACCCAGTTAACTTGAATGCGAATGCGCCAAACTCACCGAAACCCAAAATTCGCGCAGTGGAACAGGTGCACCGGTTACTATGCGATAATTCTCATTGAGGAGATTTCGTACCTGTACATTAATACCAATAATAGTACTCGATGAAACAACGGTAAAATCTCTCGATAATGCTACATCCCAAACTTGGTAAGGTGACAGTGATTTAGTATTTGCTTCGTTGGTATATCTGCGGCTAACCCAGCGAGCTGAAACATCGACAACGAATGATTTAAGGTATTGTCGCACTGACAAAGTTGTCGTGTTTTGCGGTCTGTACGGGAGTATCTTGCCATCGGTATTTGACTCACCAGAATGATTTATAGCGCGAATCCACTGGTGTGATACGGACACTTCCGTTGGGAATAATTCCACTCCCGAATTCCCTCTAATAGAGTACTCGGCTCCATAAAGCCATGCTTCAGCGACGTTCAGAGGTTTCCAGCGATTATCGAAATCAAGTCGCCAATAGATCAGATCGCTTACTTCTCTATTGAAGTAGGATATCCCCAATTCTGCATATTCAAAACCCGCCTTCGCTGAAATCTCTTCATTGAGGCTGCGTTCCGGTTTCAGATTAGGATTACCCTCCGCTTGCAAATCTTCCTGCCAGAAAAGGGCATTAAAGGATGGCAGTCGATAAGCTCCGGCCATTTCACCCCGAACGTTCCAATAGGTCTCATTCCCACCTCCAATCTCCAAACCGATCCGCGGGTAAACGAATGCCTTCTGCTCACTGTAGAGGTCGGCGCGAACGCCCGTGATTATTCCGATTCTTAAAGGCAAACGAAGATCCTGGAAGGGATTACCCTGAACTTGTAGATAACCAAATTCGTGCAACCGTTCAGCATAACCACCATTAAGATCACCAGACCAAAGACGTTCCAATCGGACCCCTGTACCGAAATGAAGGTCCTGCCACTGAAAGTTTTTCCTTCGCCATGATAGCTCTGCGTCATAAGCTTCACCGGATAGTTCAGAAACGTTATTTAAGGAAGGATATCCTGCACCGTAGTCGGTTAAGGTTTTTTGCTTATATCCCTCCATGCAAAGATGAAACTTGGGTCGATACCAGGTATTTCCTTCGCTGACCGTAAAACTCAATTCATGTCGATCATCCTCAGTAGTAGATTCATGTTCTATGACAGGTTCTGGCAGGTAGTCGGGATTATGTCTGAATAGCAAGGTTCTACGATATCCGAGACCTAAAATACCGGGAGGTTTCACCTTAAAAGAAAAATAATCGCGCCGGTAGTCTGCATTCATGCGAGTAAATGTGGTTCCGATATTGCGAGTGAATAGATCCAGGCCGTCATCCGTTACCACACGATATTTGTATTTACCATTGGATTCTCTATGTTCAACAAAGCTTAAGATATCCCATCCGGCGACCTCAGGTCCAATTAGTACCGAAACTTGCTTTTCGCCAAATTCTGAAAATCCAGCTGCCAGCCTGTATTTCTCGATCCCTGGCTTTAAGGTAACGATATTAATTACCCCGCCAATAGAATTAACCCCCAAAGCGGCAGGCGCTTGAGGGTAGACCTCTATTTTCTGCACTTCAGCTAAGGAAATTTGCGACAGATCCGCCGTTCCATCTGCAGCATCATTTAGAGGTATGCCGTCCAAAAGGACCAACACCTGATCGGAACCGCTACCCCTGAGAGACACTGTTTTTCTACTCCCCGGGGCGCCATCAGAGGTGATCGTTGCAAGCCCTTCCTTCTCGAGGATACCTGCAATGTCTTTTGCACCCGAACTCCTGATTGCTGTCACTCCTATCACTCGTCCACCCGTGAGCGAACCCTCTGAAGGCTGAACAGTTGACTGCACTTCAGCGGCCGGCAATTCAATAGGCTTTACAACAAGTCTTATGTCCTTCACGGACTCTATGCCATATGAAACAGCTACTGCAGAAATTCGTACTACTTTATATCCGATATGCGATATTTTCAAGCTGTACTTACCGGGAGGCAGCGAAGCAAAATGAAATCGCCCCAATTCATCTGCAACAGTAGCATGGGGCGTTCCTTCAATAATGATGTGGGAAGAGGGAAGCGGCAGCCCGGTTATGGCATCGCTAACGCGTCCTTCGATAACAGGGATATCCTGCGCACCAGCGTAATCAACACGCCAGAGAAATAGTGCGGATATAATTAGAATCGGAGTCAGGCGCAAGGCATCACCCAAAGGATTTCCTGATATACTTTCAATCTATAAAATTCCAGGATAAGCCCCACACTTCTTCTTTATGCATGGCTTCATATCCGGGCAAAAGTTCGTAGTCAAGACTCAGGATATTGTTGACACCCCAATAGATGTAAAAACCGTAGATTCTCGCACTGATTCTTCCGGACAGGATGAAGGCATCATCTACTTTTTTCCATCCCCCCGGAACCGGAAACCAGCGTTGTCCCCAATAGTTTTCCCAGATGCGAAAACGCATATCGAGGTGTTCATTAAAAAGAATCTGCTGGTATTGTACCCAGCTGTGAGCCATAGCTTCCGGGAACAAACGCCGCTTTCCAGATGCCAGCGGTAAATATGATCCTGTACTACCCATCTCAAATCGATTTGATGGCTGCAATCTACACCAGCCTGAAACGCCTCCAGCGTCTTCTTTTACTGCGTTGAATGGCATAATGTCGTCGTTCTGAACTTGCCAGGCGATCCTATCATTCGCATGATAGCCCAGGTAACCAAATTCCCCCTGAAAACGCCTGGATTCCAAACGAAATCCCGTAAAAACTGTATTGATCGTCTCGTTATTAAGGTCATGGTTACCGACGATACTCAATTGGGGATTCTGGAAGAAAATCGGATCATAGACGAGGAAATGTTCGTTGGGAGAAAAATCGGCTGATGACTCAAAGCGCGTGGGCCATCTCTGGTGCTGAGAACCACCGATAAACAGGAGTATGCTTTCATTTAACTTCACGTTGCATTTCAGACCGATGCCTCTTTTTATGCCGAAGTCATCCGATAATCCTATTTCCGTATCTGCTGTAATCGTAAACTTTTCGACCGGTTGTACTTTCGCCTCAAAGTCAAAACCGCCAAAGGAAGTACTTTGCCAGCTCGTGTTTTTTAAGCGCCAGCGAGCCGTAGAACCGTTGATATTCGCATTATAAGCGAACGATTCGCCTTCATTGTCCATAGAAACTATAACACCAAGTTCGTCCCAGGAGTCTGCCCCTCCACCACCATATGTCTCCCGCTGTTGGATACCGAAACTCCTGACGGTAAATTTGTTCCAGTGAATTTCAAAATCGATCTCGTAGCGTTCGGTGTTGTGATTGACGTTACTATAAGGAACTTCTGCTTTCCGCCGGTTCTGCATAATGCCCCACCAGCCCCATAATCCGCCAGAATCTTGATTCACACGCGACGTATCCATCCAGATAACTTCGGCGCGCAAGTTCAAGCCATAACCGGCGCTATGCTCCAATCGCCCATCGTAGGTGGAAACGCGGCCGCCTCCATTGAGCAGAATTGAGGGTGTGACTTTTTCCGCCAGATCGAAATCTACAAAACCCAATCTATAATAACCATCACGCGTAGCGACTCGGCTGGCGGGAGGATCGTTTCCAAGTGTTCGCAATCCCGCCTCAATGGCAGCACCCGGCGAACTTATAGAAAAAGGATCGAACCGCAAACTGCTGATAGACCCTGGCGAAATCCAATTCAGCTCCGGTGAACCCAGTAGCGGATCTTGAAGTTCTCTTCCACGATATTTTACAGTGAGATTAAAAGGTAACAATCCCATGAAAATTCCACGCGAAGGTTGAGCAAAGCCGCCGCGATCAATAGGATAATATCCGGGCATGTGAAGAAGCCAATCTGAAAATTCCTCCATGTCGAAATCGTCCAACTCCTCCTCTGAAAGGTAGAAGGCAGTCGTATTGGGGTCAGCAGAAATACTAAACGGAAGATCCGAATTGCTATTGAGCGAATCATCCTGCGCTTTGCCCGCAGCAACGATAATCATCACCATTATTATTAAGCTTGATAGATAGCGAAAATAAAAATTTAGTGTCATGGAATTCTCCAGGTTTTCAACCTCGTGATGAACACAGGAACTATAAGAGAAAATATGGCGGCATTACTTATGACATGAAAAATTGAGAAAAACAATCCCGCAAGCAGGTATAAATACAGAGGTTGACCGGTGATACCTGCGATAAACACAAAGGATAGATTAGTCAAAAT